>JAYTGI010000133.1:0-2066 GCA_043733605.1 Demequina sp.
GCCCGAAGCGGCCGAACCGGTCGAGAATGGACGTAATGGCGTCCTCGCCGCGATAGCCCTGGTGCATGTGCGTCTGCACGCCAATCGCATCGATCCCAATACCCGCATCGAGGCATCGCGAGATGAGGTCCTCGTAGTCTGCGCTCAAGTCGAAGTCGTTGAGCACAAACCGGCCGGCGGGGTTGGCGGCGCGCGCCTCCTCGAACGCCATGCGCACCATCTCGAGTTGTCCCTTGGAATGCGCGAGCCGCGTCACCGCGTTGTCCTCTGCCGCAAACACGGGCAGGATCACGGCCTCGTTGATCGCGTCCCACAGGTCGATGACCCCAGCGAAGGCGGTGACGTCGCGCCGAATCCTGGCACGGATGGTCGCCTCGACCTCGGCGTCCGACTTGTCCATAAGCCACTGTGGTGCGAGTGTGTGCCACAGGAGCGGGTGGCCCTTGATCGTGGCGCCGCGCGCGCCGAAGTAGCGGGCGGCCGCCATCATGCGATCGGTGTCAGGATGCCCCTCACGGAGCTCGAAGCCGCGCCAGTAGAACGGCAGCGTGACGTGGTTGTAGAGGCCAAACCACAGGGGTTCAAGTGCCGCCGCACGGGACGGCCTGGAGCCTCCAAAGATGTTCGCGGCGTCGGCGTCGGTCTCGTCATTGGCGAAACCAACAAAGTCGAAGCCGATGTTGCCGAACCCGAAGGCGTGACGCGTCTGCTCGACCGTGACCTCCCGCCCGGCGAGGGGTGCGCCAGCCGCATCCACCACTGTCACCGTCGTGGAGGTGGCGCGGTGAGCGAAGCGGCTGTCGACGCGGTGGCGGGCGATGTTCATGTGGGTGCTCCTTTGCCCGCACAAGGCGGTAGGACGGCGATCGAAAACGTTATCGATCCTACCGTGGCGCGACGGCAGCATGGGTGTTGCGCCTCCCGCCGTGTCAGCGCTTTCCGTCGCGTAGCCTGTCGGTGAAACCCGAATCTGCTCCTGCAACGCCGGGAAGGCTCGGTCGAGCGGAAACTCGGCCTTGACTGCCTCCTCGAGTCGCTCGAGAGTCGCGTCGACAGTAGCTGCGGCTCGCCTGAGTCCCCACGAGGAGAACTCCGCGCTCCGATCATCTGCAGCGATATCCCAGTGCCGATATTTGCTGTCGACCGCCAAGGCGAGCTGGCCGTCGTTTTCGAGATGAACTTGCGGTACCACGTCGTAGGTGGGCGCCAACCGCACGGAGCCATCGGCCGGGTGCAGCAGGCCGGGTGCAGCAGGCCGATGTTCTGGGCGTGCATGTCGAGATTGCCGACGGCTACGGCCATGATGACCATGCGAGCGAAACTCACGAGGTCTCGTTCAGGGCAGTGTCGCGTCAATGTGTCGGCTACTCGGTGCAGCCTGACGAAGCCGCCGATCTCCTGGTACTTCTGGTTCCTGCTGGCGCCCAGCGCCTGGCTGATGTCTTCCGGGTGCACGCGTTCCCCACCCACCCGGTCGTAGCGTCCATTACCAGCGCCGCCAGCCCGTCGAAGTCCTCAACCCTTGTCTAGAAGTCGGCAAGGCCCAGCCGGCGCGCGATGCGCGATCCGCACTCCCCATCGAAGATCACTGTGGAGTACTTGCCCGTGAGTTGCGGCTTACGGATGTGCGTGCTCGGATTGCCGCCGAGCGCTTGCGCCCAACCCTCTTGCGTTCGTGCCACGACAACCTTGGGCTGAACGCCGCCTAAGGACGACTTCCCCGATCCGGGAGCGTTAGCGAGCGGCGATCCGATGGGGTCTTCGAGCAGGCCGCGAACCTCCGCACGGGTCACCGGCTTGGTTGTTGGCACTTGCGGCTCGGTGGGATCGTCCGGGTTCCACACCTGCACAGCGGCCGCAACGTCGCGCCCGTAGCGGGCCAGGAATTCCAGGGTGTCACCGGGACAAAGGCTGCCCTGCTGCAGCATGTGGTTGTACTGGGCGCACTCGGCGAGTAGCTCGCCAAACCAGTTCCGACGTGTTCCAGCCTGATCGCGTCTGGGTTGTGGGAGCAGCGGGACGGCGACCGAAAGTGCTGAGCTGTTCGCGCCCAAGCGCTCGATTCC
>JAYTGI010000134.1:0-5936 GCA_043733605.1 Demequina sp.
GTAGGGAGAAGGCGCGAACGAGAAAGCATCCTGGTGATGGAGATCGCGACGGTCACGACGACCATGAGCATGATGGCGGTGCCAAGCCAAGAGCCCCACACGATCATCGTGGTGAGCCCATTTAAGCCCAGAAGCACCGCTACGGCGACCACAGGGGTGGCGTACCAAGGGGCTCTCGTACCCCTCAACAGGTCGTTCATTCGATGTCCCCCGCGGTGAGGAGAATCGTCCAGATGGCGGCGAGGTCATCGCTCGGCGTGGCCGTCGTTGCCCTCCAGCCCGAGCGGCGAAGGGCCGTCGCGCAGCGCGCGGCGTTGTCGTCGGTGTCGGACTCGGCTCGGACGATTGCCCATGCGTGGCCCGCTTGGCCGAGCGGGGCGAGGGCCTCGAGGCACGCGGAATTGAGCGGGTCAAAAACTCCGACTAGCACCTCTCCTTGGACGAGGTCGTCGCCCGCTTGATTGATTGCGCGCAAAAGCTGCTGCGATGAAGCGAGACGACTTGGGGGACTGGCAAGGTCGATTGTCTGGTTGAGCAATTCGACCCTGGCCTCTTCGGGGTGTTGCTTACCAAGGTGCCTTCCGCGCTCGCTGGTGAGCGTGCCGCCCAGCAGGCGCACCGGGTGACCGGAGCCTAGAACGGACACCGCGATCGAGGCCGCCGCCGAGATTGACCATTCGAGGGCGTCGGCCGAGAGTGGGGTGTCGAGAAGCACAGTGGCTGGCCGTCGTCCGGCACGCTCATCCGAGCGGACCTGCATGGTGCCCGTCCTTGCGCTCGAGGGCCAATGGACCCTGCGCAGATCGTCGCCCTCCCTGTATTCTCGGAGGGAGGCGTCGTCGGGAGAGGGGCTTCGCGCGCCGAGCACGACACGGTCGGCGTGGCCCATGAGCGCTCCAGCCGTGGCGCCAAGGTCCACGATCGCCGGCCACACAGGAATCAACTCCGGAGGCCCAACGGAGGTGTCCGCCCACAGGATGCCCAGGGGATCAGACGAGTGGACCAAGGCGGGTCCGAGTGGCCACCGGCCTCTGCGAGAGGGCAAGAGCGCGTAACTCAGGGAAAGCTTCTCGGGAGTGCGACTCACCGTCGCCTTGGTTCCCAATCCGCCCGTGAGCTCCGCCGACGCTTGTTCGCGAATATCGAGAGCCTCCGTGAGTGCCTTGCGGACCGTCGCCCCGCTGCTGCGCCTCGAGGCAGAACTGATGGATACGGTGACGCGACCTGGGACCCCGACGGTAAGCGGGCGCGGCATCACGTCGCGCCTCGCGTAGGGGAATCGGGCAAGGAAACTGTTCACCGCCAGCAGCATCCATAGGGCCGAAACGACCACCACACTGACCATGGCGATGCCGATGTACACCAGCGGCGGTGCGGCCATGCCGACTCCGAGGGCGCCGACGACCACGCCGGAAGCGCTCAACCCGATGCCCCTCGAGGTGAGAACCGTGTTCGACGTGGGTCGCGTTGCCATTGCTACACCGAGGTCACGCGCACGCCGACGTTGATTGCCGCCTCACGCTTCGCGGGCAGATCGCGGGCCTCGGTGGGCACCGTGGTGCGCGCCAGTATCTCGCCGAGGATCTTCGCGGCGCTGTGCCCAGCGAGTCTCGCCTCGGTGTTGGGGATGAGGCGGTGAGCGAGCACCGGCTGAACGAGCGCCTTGATGTCATCGGGAAGGACGTGGTTGCGACCGGACATTGCGGACCTCGCCTTTGAGGCGGCCAACAGATGCAGGGCCGCACGCGGAGAGGCGCCAAGCCGTAACGACGATTCGCGGCGCGTCGCGGTGACCAGGTCGACGATGTATTGCTTGATCGCCGGAGCCGCGTAAACGCGCTGGGCCGTCCGGATCAGGCGCTCCATCGTGTCGCCGTCGCATACAGGACGAACGGCTGCGAGAGGATCGGCTCCGTCGTGGTTGTCGAGCATTGTCATTTCGTCTGCGGCCGACGGGTACCCAACGGACACCTGAGCCATAAAGCGGTCGCGTTGCGCCTCGGGCAGCGGGTACGTCCCCTCCATCTCGATCGGGTTCTGGGTAGCAACGACGATGAAGGGTCGGGGGAGAGGGCGTGTGTGCCCGTCAACGGTCACGGCCCGTTCCTGCATCGACTCAAGGAGGGCCGATTGGGTCTTGGGCGATGCGCGATTGATCTCGTCTGCAATCACGACGTTCGCGAACACGGGCCCCGGCCTGAACTCAAAGCGGTGGTCGTCGGAACGATAGATGCTCACGCCGGTGACGTCGGAAGGCAGCAAATCAGGCGTGAACTGAAGGCGCCCCACCGTGCAGTCGATGCTTGCCGCGAGGGCCCTCGCCAGGGTCGTCTTGCCGACGCCAGGCACGTCCTCCATGAGGAGGTGCCCCTCCGCCAGCACGACCGCGAGAGTTGCGGTGATGACTTGATCGAGGCCCGAAAGCACCTTCGTGATCGACTGGCGGATCTGGCTCGTGACAAGTGCGACCTCGGCAAGTTCCGCCTCGGTCGGTAGGGGCTGGGTCATGAACGCTCCTTCGCGGTCTCCACCGAGCCTAATTCATGGATCGACGCCAGTCGCCCCTCCACCTCGGTGAATGGCACAATATCAGGGATGAAGATGGCGGTGCTCATCAAATTGCGACTAGTTCTCGATTATGTGGAGAATTGTGGAGTAGAGTGGAGCGCGCTGGCGAGTCGTGGCGCGAGGAGGTGAGCCGTTGTGGATGACTTCACGCACGGTCTGGGCCCCACAGGGGCCTTTCTTGGTACCTTCACGCCCAAACTCGACGACAAGGGAAGGCTGATTCTTCCCGCCAAATTCAGGGGACGCCTCGCCCAGGGGCTCGTCGCCACGAGGGGGCTCGACCGGTGCGTCTTCCTGCTTCCGGTGGACGAGTTCATGAGGATGCACGAACGCTTGCGCCGGGCACCGCTGGAGAACAAGCAGGCCAGGGATTACATGCGCAACTTCTTGGGCCATGCCCAGGACGACGTGCCCGACAAGCAGGGACGAATCCTGTTGGCGGCGCCCCTGAGGGACTACGCGTCTCTCCGTCGCGACGTGGCAGTGGTGGGTATGGGTTCTCGCGTCGAGGTATGGGACGCGCAGACGTGGGAGAACTACCTCGCCGAGAGCGAGGACGCGTACGCGGAAACAGCGGAGTCGTTGCTGGGAGATATCTAGCGACGCGCACCGAGGCCTCCAGCCGAGCCCCTCTGACGGACTTCCCCCCGCCAGAGGATTCGGAGGGAGACCTCGAGGCGTGTCATTGACAAGGAGAAGTCGTTGAGTCAGACAGCTAGCCGGCACACGCCGGTCATGCTCGACCGTTGCGTCGAGTTGCTGTCGCCTGTGCTCATGAAGCCGGGTGCGGTCGTGATCGACGCGACGCTTGGCATGGGAGGCCACTCCGAGGCGCTCCTGAAAGCGCGTCCAGAGCTCACGCTGGTGGGAATCGACAGGGACTTGGATGCCATTGCGCTCGCCACCGAGCGGCTCGCCTTCGCGGGCGACCGGTTCACGGCTCACCACGGCACCTACGACGACATTGACGACGCACTTGCGCGCGTCGGTGCTCATCACGCGGACGCAATTCTGTTCGACCTGGGGGTGAGTTCTCTCCAACTGGACGAGGACGACAGGGGCTTTGCGTACTCACGAGACGCACCGCTCGACATGCGCATGAATCGCGAGGATCACGTGACCGCAGCCTTGCTCCTCGCGACCGAGAGCGAAGACGAAATCGCGAGGATTCTTCACGTCTACGGCGAGGAACGTTTCGCGCGCAAGATCGCGCGATCCATCGTCAGGCGCCGCGACACCGATCCCATCGAGCGCTCCGAACAATTGGTCGACCTTGTCAGGGCGTGCATCCCGGCCGCATCCAGGACTCCTGGTAGCAATCCTGCCAAGCGCACGTTCCAGGGGCTTCGGATCGCCGTCAACCGTGAGCTCGACCTGCTCGAGGCCGCGATGGGTGCGGCGATCGCAGCCATCGACGTGGGCGGCCGCATCATCGTGCTGAGCTACCACTCTCTCGAGGATCGTATTGTCAAGCACGCCTTCGCGGCAGGTGCCCAAACCTCCGCTCCTCCTGGAATGCCCGTGGTGCCCCTTGAGGCGCAGCCGTACCTCAAATTGCTCACGCGCGGTGCGGAAAAGGCGTCGGATGACGAGATCATTCTCAATTCCCGCTCCAAGCCGGTGCGTCTGCGCGCCGTAGAGCGCACCAGGTCGACGGCGAGGGCCGCATGAGCGCCGCACCTTTGCGTTCCTCGACAACGCTGCGTTCCTCGACAACGACGCGTCCTGCGCCCACCCGCGAGGCGCCGCGCCGCGAACACCTTAGGCCGGTCACCGCTCCGCAACACGAGCGCACTCTCGCCCCCTTTGCTTGGCTGTGCGTCGCGATCGTCATCGCGGCGTTGGGTGCGGTGTTGACGCTCAACACCTCGATGGCTGAGGGCGCGTACGAGTCGCGCGACCTCAAGATCGAGATCGCGGACCTTCACCAGCAACGCGCCACTGCCTTGACTCATCTGGAGTCGAACGCGGCGCCAGGTGCGCTAGCGATACAGGCGCAGACGCTGGGCATGGTTCCCGCCGACCACATTGGATTCATCACCCTCACCACAGGCCAAGTGCTTGAGGCGGGTGGGCGATAGTGACCCGCATGGAACCTCCGTCGCGACCCCGCCGCGCCCAACCCGATGCGCCCCGCCGCGCCCAACCCGATGCGCCGCGCCGTCCCGCGGGCGGATCTGGGGCTCCGCGCCGCACCGCAGGATCGGCGACTACTCGTGCCTCATTTGGCCGCGCGGGAAGTGCGCGCCAGTCATCGGCACGCGTGCCCCGTATCGGCGAGCCCGGACGGCGGCAGACATTTCTCTCGGTGGCTTCGCTCGCCTTGGTCGCGATCTTCGTCGCGAGGCTCATTGACGTTCAGATCGTGAGCGCAGCCCCGCTTGCCCAGGAGGCGCTCGCTCAGCGACTCGTGACCGTGGACGTCACGCCGGCCCGCGCGGACATCGTCGACCGCAATGGCGTCCCGCTTGCCACGTCAGTGGTGCGCTACAACCTGTGGGTCAATCAGCAGAAACTCGCGAAGTGGAAGCCGCAGACGGAGGGGCCAGCCCCCCTTGTCGCCGCAAGCATTCTTGCCCCGATCCTGGGCCTGAGCGAGTCGGAACTCGCGGCGGCCCTCGTGGGCGACAAGACCTTCGTCTACGTTGCCAAGAGCATCACTCCCGAAGTGCTCGACCTAGTGAGCGCAGAAAAGATCTCGGGAATCGAATGGGAATCCACTCCCCAGAGGCTGTACCCGAATGGCGCAACCGCGGGCAACATCATCGGCTTCATGGGCTTTTCCTCGGACAGCGAGGTGCCAGTTGGCTTGGGTGGAATTGAGCAGGCGTATCAAGACCAACTCGAGGGCACTCCGGGCTCAAGAACGTATGAGCGAAGCACGTATGGGACCACGATTCCCGCGGGAACTCACTCGGAAGAGGCGGCCGTTCCCGGCAGGTCGGTCGTGTTGACGATCGACAGGGATATCCAGTACTTTGCCGAGCAGCGCGTCGCCCAGGCGCTCTCGGAGACCGGCGCAAGCGGCGTAGTGGTCGTGGTCTCGGATCCGATCACAGGCGAGGTGCTCGCGATGGCCGACTCAGGCGCCGTCGACCCTGCCAACGCCGGCGCGACCGACGCGAGCCACCGCGGCTCCGGAGCCGTTGAGGACGTCTTCGAGCCCGGCTCCACCGCCAAGATCATCACGATGGCCGCCGCGCTGGAGGAGGGAGTCGCGACTCCCACCTCGCAATACGTGGCGCCGTACGCCTACACGACGGACAACAACCAAACCTTCCACGACTCTCACGCCCACCCCGATGAAAAGCTCACCCTCACCGGAGTGCTGGTGAAGTCGTCGAACACCGGCACGGTGCAAATCGGCC
>JAYTGI010000135.1:0-5903 GCA_043733605.1 Demequina sp.
CACCATCAACGCTCCAGGCACAGTGAAGTTCAACGTGGGCGCGGCGGCCATCCCGAACCACACTTCGGTGACCCTACCGAAGATCGAGTACGTGTTGAGCGACTGGACGGCGTCCCCGCTGAACTTCATTTCTAAGGGGCTGAGTAGCTTCAACGGCAACAACTGCACGGTGAGTGGCACGGTCCAGCTCGGAGGCACGGCTGCGGCGCCCCAAAAGCAGGTTTATGACCTGCGTGCGTGCAATCCACTCGATCTCAAGAACGGCGCGGAGTTCAGCATCTGTGACGACACGGCGCTGTTCATCGGCGGCCTCAAGTCCTCTTCCTCGTACGCCTTCAAGTCTTGCGACGGGAAGCAGCACAAGCTGTGGGTGATCGTCCCGTATTCGCCGATCACCGGAAACATGGATGGCAACCGGGGCACTGCGGAATTTGATAGCAGCATCGAGTCGTTCTGGTACGCACCTGCAGGCCTGTACCTGCAGACACACTCGACCTTCTATGGGCAAATCTATGGAGGAAACCTCGATCTTAAGAACGACGGCAACTACAACTACTCTAACGTGGGCGTGCCAGGCGTGGACCTGACAAACGGAACAGCCACCGTGGCCACTGGTTTCAAGGTCGAACTGGTCGCCAAGCGAGAAGTGTCGTAACCGGACGTCGTGGTTGTCTTCGTATCGGCGTGCCTGGGTTTACTGTGCGGCTCCTTCACCAACGTCCTCATCGCGCGCGTGCCAGCGGGGGAGCAGTGGCGCACGGGCTCCAGCAGGTGCCCGCGGTGTCGCACCGACCTCGCCTGGTACGACAACGTCCCCTTGGTGTCGTGGCTGCTTCTACGGCGCCGATGCCGCCACTGCGGCGAGCCGATCTCATGGCGTTACCCTGTGGTCGAACTCATCGTGGCGAGCATGTTTGCCCTGGTAGCGGGCGTGTTTGGAGTAACTGTGCTCGCAGTGGCGATGGCCTACCTGGCCGTGATCACCGTGGCTCTTGCGACGATAGACCTGGAGCACAGGCGCCTGCCCGACTCGCTGACGCTCCCCGCGTACCCCGTGCTGGGGGTGTTGATCGCGACCCACGCGGGCATCGAGCACGAGTGGTGGATATTAGCTCGTGCGGTGATTGGCGCGGCAATCGTCGGCGGCGTGTATCTGGCGTTGTGGTTGGCGTACCCCAAGGGCATGGGCTTTGGCGACGTGAAGGCCGCAGGGATGCTGGGCTTGGCGCTCGGCGCCGTGGGTTGGGGCGCGATCGCGGTGGGTGCAATTGCGGGGCCGCTGATTGGCGGAGTGGTGGGAGTCGCCGTGATGATCCGCACTCGACGGGCTCGCGGAGTCGCGATTCCCTATGGTCCGTGGCTCATCGCGGGCGCGTGGCTTGGGATTCTCGCAGGGGACGGGATCGGGCACCGATATGTGGAGTTTGTGACGGGTGGCTTGAGTTGAAGACCAAAGTGTCCGATAGCAATACCGAACCTCGGAAGAAGGGGGAAATGTGGCCATCCACCGATTAGGCCTTGACCTCGGCTCGACGCACGTGCAACTTGCCGAAGTCGAATTTGCCAATAAGAACGCAGTGGCGACCGGAGCGGGAGTCCTCACGGGTTTCGCAGAGGTCCCCATTCCACGCGGCTCCCTTGAGGGCGGCCAGGTTGTTGACGTTGGCGCCGTCGCGAGCGCCATTAGGAAGGCCGTCTCGATCGTGTCGCCCAAGTCAAAGGACGTCATCATCGGGGTGGGCTCCGAAAGCGTGGTCGTTCGGGAGATCGAACTGCCAGAGATGCCGATGGCTCAGTTGCGGTCCTCGCTACCGTTCCAGGTGCAAGACATGCTCCCCATGTCGATCGATGAGTCTGTGCTTGACTTCTATCCCACCGGTGCGCACGATGGAGCAAACTCCACGATGTTGCGCGGCATTATGGTTGCGGCGCCCAAAGCCTTGGTGGCCCAAAATCTAGTCGCCGTCGATAGTGCAGGGCTCAAGACAATTGGCGTCGACATCAACGCGTTCGCCCTGATGCGGGCACAGCTTGCAGGGGATTTGGTGTCTCGCGTGGTCGCGTTCGTTGACATCGGCGCGCACATGACCAACGTGGTCATCTGCCAGGCGGGTCAGCCCCGCATGGTGCGCACGTTGTCTGCGGGCGGCCACAATGTGACCGACGCGGTCGCCTCGGCCATGCGCACCGATGCGAACCAAGCCGAGCTGATCAAGTTCAATATCGGCCTCGAACCATCACAGAATAGGGAGATGGGCCCCGCCCAAGAGGCCATCGCTGCCACCACGCGCACTCTTGTCGAGGCGGTGCGCAACACCTTCGTGTACTACTCGAGCAACAATCATGGCGAGGCGATCGAACGAGTGGTGATTACCGGTGGTGGGGCCCACCTTGGCGGCCTCGGTCAGTACCTCGCCACGGCGAGCAGGCTTCCCGTCAGCTTCGGCAACTCGTTTGCCCGAGTGACCCTGGGCGGCAGGCTGGGAGCCGATGCGGTGCGAGGCTTCGAGGCCACGAGTCCAGTGGCGATCGGCCTGACATTTGGGGAGGCAGCATGAACGCCGTACCGGTAGGAGTAGGTGCGCCGCGCACACCGCTGGTCGATCTGCTCCCGCCCGAGATCGAGATGCGGCGCAAGCAGAATCGGGCGAAGCGCCTGATCGTGAGCGCGGTGGCGGTATTCCTTGTACTCCTTGGAGGCGCGTGGTTTTACACAATTTCGCTGCGCACCTCGGCGGAGTCCAACCTCGCCGCCGAGCAGGACAAGACCGCCTCCAAGCAGGATGAGCTCAAGACGTACGACTACATCCCGTTGGTGCAGGCGGCACTGGATAGTGCTGTCGCGGCGCGCGCGCAGGCCGGAAGCACGGACGTCACCTGGGCGACGCAGCTCAACTCGCTGCTCACGGCGGCGCCCACTAACATCGCGCTTACCAGCCTTTCTGTGTCCGCCTCCACTCCCTCGAACCCGTTCTCACTCGACGGGACTCCATTCCAGCAACCAGATGTTGGCCAAATGTTCTTTGTGGGTGACGCCGCGAGCGCGGCGGAAGTCGCCGCCTTCCAGGACGCGATGGACGCATTGCCCGCATTTCAAAACACGTACATTTCGTCCGTGACGCTCGCGGTGGTCGCCGACGGCGCCGTGCCTTACTGGACATTCACAGGGTCAACGCGAATCACATCGAATGCCCTGTCGGGGCGCACGGTGACCGAGCAAGAGTTTGTGACTCCGTCTCCGTCTCCCTCTCCCTCTGCAGAAAGCGCAGGCTAGGCCATGAAGAACGCTTCTGGGACCGCAGTGTGGATGTTGGGTGCACTCTTGATTTCAGTCCTGATCGGAGCGGGCGTCTACGCCCTGCTCATCTCACCGGAGCTCGACAAGGCTTCGACCGCTACGTCGCAGTTCGAGAGCGCTCAGGAATTCAACAATGGCTTGGACACGCAGATCTTGGCGGCACAGACAGCTGCGAAGAATGTCGACGGATGGTACGCACATATTGCTGCGATTCGTTTGGACCTGCCCCCAACGCCGGAACAGGCCGCGTTCGAGCGGCTCCTCGACGATAGCCTGCACGCGCAGGGACTGCCGGCGGTGTCGATCTCGTACGGCACCCCCGTGTACGTTGCGCCCGTTGCCAGCGTCGCTGTGGTTGCAGCACCCGTGTCCGCTGACCCCGGCACCGGCCTGGCTGCCACACCCACGCCAAGCCCCACGCCAGACCCCAGCGCGGCCCCCGTCGCACCTGGGGATGCGGCCCCTCCGGTTGCGGATACACCGCAGCCGACGGCTCTGATTGAGACGCCCGTAACGATTACCACCGAAGGTAACCCGCTGTCGGTGATGCGTTTCCTTCTGGACATGCAGACGCAGAACACGCGCTTCTTCACGGTGACGAACTTCGACATTCAGAGGTCTCGTGCGGTCGTGGCGCAGGGTGTTCGGCCGGCTCTTGTGGAGGGAGACTGGGTGATCAACATCACGGGCCTGGTCTTCAACCTCTTCGACCCGGAGCTGTCGCTGCCGATCAAGGAGCCCGCAATGAGTCCTCCGTTCGCTGGAGACGCCGTTCGGAACCTGTTCGTTCCCATTCCAGGCACGGGAGAGGTCGCCGCTCCCTAAAGCACATGTGACCGGGGCCGGGCGGCCGCATGGCGCCCGGCCTCAATCATGGAACAATGAGGACCATGCTCAGATGGCTCACTGCTGGTGAATCGCACGGACAGGCCCTGGTTGGCACCCTCGAGGGTTTGCCTGCTGGCGTCGAGGTCACCTCGCAGGTCGTTGCTGATGCTCTGGCCAGGAGGCGGCTGGGCTACGGCAGGGGCGCGCGGATGGCGTTTGAACAGGACGAGGTGACGTTCCTGGGTGGCCTGCGACACGGGCTGACCCAGGGAGGGCCCATCGCGATCATGATCGGCAACACCGAGTGGCCCAAGTGGCAGGCCGTCATGTCTGCCGACCCGGTCCCGCCAGAAGACCTCACTGGTGGTCGCGCCTCCGCACTCACCCGACCGCGCCCTGGTCATGCGGATCTGGTGGGGATGGCCAAATACGGCTTCGATGACGCACGCCCCGTCCTCGAGCGCGCCTCTGCCAGGGAAACCGCAGCCCGCGTGGCGCTCGGGGCCGTCGCGGAGGCGTTTCTGCGGCAGGCTGCAGGCATCGAACTCGTGTCCCACACGGTTCAAGTGGGGCCGGTCACCGTGCCTGAGGATGCGCCCCTTCCCCCTGCGGGCGCTACGCCAGCCCTGGACGCCGACCCCATTCGTTGCTTCCACCCCGAGACCTCGGCCGCGATGGTCGCCGAGATCGACACATGCCAAAAGGACGGTGACACTCTTGGCGGGGTGATCGAGGTGGTGGCGTACGGCGTCCCCGTGGGCCTTGGAAGCCACGTGCACTGGGACAGGCGCCTTGACTCGCGTCTTGCAGGCGCCCTCATGGGCATCCAAGCCATCAAAGCCGTCGAGGTGGGCGACGGGATGCGCACGGCCGCAAGGCGCGGTTCTGCGGCTCACGACGAGATCGAGTACATCGAAGGGGGAGTGCGCCGACGCACCAACCGTGCGGGAGGCGTGGAGGGCGGCATGACCAATGGCGAACCGTTGCGTGTGCGTGCCGCGATGAAGCCCATCTCAACGGTGCCGCGAGCGCTCGACACGATCGACGTCGCTACCGGCGAGGCCGCGAAGGCCATCCACCAGCGCTCGGACGTGTGCGCGGTGGCCCCCGCGGCGGTGGTGGCGCAGGCGATGGTCGCGTTGATCCTTGCCGATGCGCTCCTGGAGAAGTTCGGCGGCGACTCCGTCGCGGAGACCCGGCGCAACGTCGAGTCGTACGTCGCCGCCATTCCGGACCTGTTGCGGTGATGAGACCTCGCGTGGTTCTCATCGGCCCGCCCGGATCCGGCAAGACCTCGGTAGGGGAGGCACTGGCCGTGCGGTGGGGGATCGATCACCGCGACACCGACGCGGATGTGGAGCATGTGGCGGGCAAGTCGGTGTCCGACATCTTCGTTGACGAGGGTGAAGCTCAGTTCCGCGCGCTAGAAGGCATTGCGGTCTTGTCCGCGCTCGCCGGTCACGACGGCATCCTCTCTCTCGGCGGCGGTGCCATCCTGGACCCGGACACGCGGTCCCTGCTGCACGCGTACGTCGCAGAAGGTGGCACCGTCGTTTTCCTGGATGTCTCCCTGACCGCCGCCGTGCCGCGCGTCGGACTGAATGCCGTCCGTCCGCTCCTGGTGGGCAATCCGCGTAAACAGTGGCTCGACCTCATGAGCGCGCGTCGACCGCTGTATGAGGAGCTTTCCACCGCAACGATCTCTACCGATGACATCGACGCTCGAGAAGTGGCTCGCCAGATAGACGAGCTGGAGGTCAGATGAGCATCGTTGTCC
>JAYTGI010000136.1:0-5880 GCA_043733605.1 Demequina sp.
GACCTCCTCGCCACGTACGCGCGCATGGGACGCGAGGCAGGCATGCGGGTGCTCGTGGTCTCTGGAGATCGGGACACTATTCAGCTCGTCACTGATGACGTCACGCTCTTGTACCCGCGCAAGGGCGTGAGCGATCTCATCGAATACACGCCTGAAACGGTGTTTGAGCGGTACGCGGTGGCGCCTCACCAGTACCCGGATTTGGCGGCTCTCGTGGGCGAGACGTCGGACAACCTTCCCGGAGTGCCGGGTGTCGGGCCAAAGACCGCGGCCAAGTGGATAGCGACGTACGGCGGTCTCGACGGAATTCTCGCCGCAGCGAATGATGTGCCTGGCAAGGCGGGTGAGAGCCTGCGAGCGAATCTCGACACGGTGAGGCTCAATAGGGAACTCAATTACCTCCTGACGGATCTTGACGTTGACGTCACTTTGGACCAGATGCGTTTTGAAGGCGCAGATGCCGCGGCGGTTCATGCGGTGTGCGATGCGCTTCAATTCAGGGGATTGAGATCGCGCCTTCTTGCATTCGTCAAGGATCCGGGCGCGGCAGCAGGCGGTGACGCAGCAGGCGGTGACGAGGTCCACCCCGCTAGCAAACTCAGCGTGTCGGCCCCTGCATCGATAGCCGACATTGTGGCGCTCACGGGGTCAGTCGCTCTGCACGTCCGTTCGGACGCGGGGGACGCGTGGGCACTCGGCATTGCCCAAGGCGGCCATGCGTGGGGTGTTGACCTCGGGGCGATCGCTCAAGGGGAGGACGAGGCCCTTGCTGCGTGGCTCGCGGACGCCAAGGTCGCCAAGGTTTTCCATGGTGCCAAGGACGCGAAGCACGCCCTCGCCTCCCGCGGGTACCGCGTGGGGGGAGTGACAGACGACACCCAGATCGCCGCATACCTCGCGGTGCCAGCCCAGGGTCGACTCGAGCTTGATGATGTCGCCGAGCGCTTGCTTGGCGAGCGCAGCGCTGCAATCGCTGGAGGGCAGCTCGATCTCGGCATGGGCGGATCGCCACTTGAAGACGCCGCGAGAAACGCAGATTTGGTCTTGCGCTTGTCGGTGATTCTTGAGCATGACCTGAAGCAGCGGTCGATGACGGCGCTCTATCAAGAGATGGAGATTCCGCTCGTTGATGCGCTGTTCCGCATGGAGCAGGCGGGGGTCGCGGTCGACGATGGTGAACTCGAGTCACTATCTTCTCAAGCGCTAAGCCGTGTCGAGAAGGCCGCAGAGGCGGCCTTCTCGGCCATCGGCACACGAGTGAATCTCGGTTCACCTCGCCAGCTCCAAGAGGTGCTCTTTGAGCAACTTGGCATGCCGAAGACCAAGAAGATCAAGACCGGGTACACGACGGATGCCGCCTCGCTCGCCGATCTCTACGAGAGGCAACCGCACCCGTTCCTCGAGGCGTTGCTTGCTCACAGGGACGCGACAAAGCTCGCGCAGATCATTCAGACGCTTCGCGATGCGATCGGAACAGACGGGCGCATCCACACCACGTTCTCTCAGGTCGTTGCCTCGACCGGACGGTTGTCTTCCAAGGATCCAAACCTGCAAAACATCCCGATCCGAACCGAAGAGGGGCATCGGATTCGGGAGGCGTTCGTCGTGGGCGCAGGATACGAGATGCTGGTGACGGCGGACTACAGCCAGATCGAGATGCGAATCATGGCCCACCTGAGCGGCGACGCGGCGCTCATTGCGGCGTTCAAGGATGGCGAGGACCTGCACCGGTTCGTCGGATCACGGGTTTTTGGGGTGCCTCCCGAAGGCGTGACCCCAGAAATGCGGTCTCACGTGAAGGCGATGTCGTACGGGCTCGCCTACGGCTTGTCATCCTTTGGTCTGGCCCGCCAATTGAGCGTGTCCGTTGGCGAGGCTCAGGCCTTGATGGACGACTACTTCGCGCGGTTTGGTGCGGTTCGCACATATCTGAGTGGGGTCGTGAAGCAAGCGACGATTGATGGCTACACCGAGACTCTGTTCGGTCGCAAGAGGTACCTGCCCGACCTTGAGTCATCGAACAGGCAGCGCCGCGACATGGCGGAACGCATGGCACTCAACGCGCCGATCCAGGGCAGTGCGGCGGATCTCATCAAGCGCGCGATGCTCGCCGTTGACGGCAGATTGGCCGCCGAGGGCCTCCGCTCAAGGCAGATTCTGCAGGTCCATGACGAACTCGTCGTTGAGGCCGCGCCCGGCGAGGCCGACGCCGTGGAGAACATCCTTCGCGAGGAGATGGCGCGCGCTGGCGAACTCTCGGTTCCCCTAGACGTGAACGTCGGACGTGGGACCAATTGGCGGATCGCGGGGCACTGATACCGGTTAGGGTGTGGCCATGCGTATCGGAATTCTCACAGGCGGCGGAGACTGCCCAGGACTCAATGCGGCCATTCGTGCGGTCGTGAAGCGCGGCACCTCTGAGCACGGTTGCTCGATCGTCGGCTTCAAGAATGGCTGGCAAGGCGTCATCGATGGCGATGCGCGACCCCTAACCCGAGACGATGTCTCCGGAATCCTTGTCGTCGGCGGAACGATGCTCGGCACGGCTCGTTGCCACCCCCACAAGGTCGAGGGTGGAATGGAAGCCGTTCGGGAGACGGTGATCAACGAGAAGCTCGACGGACTGATCTGCATTGGTGGCGATGGCACGCTCAAGGCCGCTGGCAAGGTCTCGGACGCGACGGGCATTCCCGTGATTGGCATTCCCAAGACGATCGATAACGACGTCGTGGGTACCGATGCGGCGATCGGCTTCGACACCGCAGTTACCATTGCGACCGAGGCAATTGACCGTTTGCACTCCACGGCTGAGTCTCACAACCGGGTGATGGTGGTTGAGGTGATGGGGCGCCACTCGGGCTGGATCGCGGTCACCGCTGGTATGGCGGGCGGCGCTGACATCATTCTGGCTCCCGAGGAGCCGTTCGATATCGACGTGATCGTCAAGAAGATCAAGCACCGTCACAGGTACAAGAACTTCTCGATCGTCGCTGTCGCCGAAGGTGCGGTACCTGTCGAGGGCTCCAACTGGACCGGAAACCCAACCATCGACGAAAAGGGCAACCCGATCGCCGGATCGATCGGGCACGAAATCACGAAGGCAATTGAGGAACGCACCGGCTTCCCCACGCGCCTGACGGTGCTTGGCTATGTGCAGCGTGGCGGCATTCCCACGGCTTCGGACAGGTTGCTAGGCACGCGGTTCGGCATCGCCGCGATCGACGCGATCGTCGCTGGCGAATCAGGCAAGTTCACCGCGCTTCAGGGCGAGGACATTGTGCTCAAAGACTTTTCCGTGATGTCAGGCAAGACAAAGTGGGTCCCCAAGGAACTGCTTGAGGCGGCGTGGGGTCTGTAACAGTCCGCTAACGACTGGATGGTTCGTTTGTGCGGCCGCCGCACACGGGGGTAGGCTCTGGGTTGGCCTCTGGCGTCTTGCGCTGTTGCCTGCGTACCTTCCATTGATCCATCAACCTCCGGAGTCACTCCCTCTATGTCCGTATCCACCCCCGAGACCACCGCCATCGCGTTCAACGACATCGGCTCGAGCGAAGATTTCCTCGCCGCCGTCGACGCGACAATCAAGAACTTCGACGACGGAGACCTTGTCACCGGCATTATCGTCAAGGTCGACCGTGACGAGGTTCTGCTCGACATCGGCTACAAGACCGAGGGCGTGATTCCTGCCCGCGAGCTTTCCATTCGTCACGACGCCGATCCTGACGACGTTGTCAACGTCGGTGACACCGTCGAGGCCCTCGTCCTCACCAAGGAGGACAAAGAGGGTCGTCTCATCCTGTCCAAGAAGCGCGCTCAATACGAGCGTGCCTGGGGCTCGATCGAGAAGATCAAGGAGGAAGACGGCGTCGTCTCCGGAACTGTCATCGAGGTCGTCAAGGGTGGTCTCATCGTCGACATCGGCCTGCGCGGCTTCTTGCCTGCGTCGCTCGTGGAGATGCGTCGCGTCCGCGACCTCGGCCCGTACATCGGCCAGCTCATCGAGGCCAAGATCATCGAGCTCGACAAGAACCGAAACAACGTGGTCCTGTCGCGCCGCGCCTTCCTTGAGCAGACGCAGTCCGAGGTGCGCTCGTCGTTCCTGACCGCGCTTGCTCCAGGGCAGGTCCGCAAGGGTGTCGTCTCGTCGATCGTCAACTTTGGTGCATTCGTTGACCTCGGTGGCGTTGACGGCCTTGTGCACGTCTCCGAGCTGTCGTGGAAGCACATCGACCACCCGAACGAGGTCGTCCAGGTGGGCCAGGAGGTCGAGGTCGAGGTTCTCGACATTGACATGGACCGCGAGCGCGTCTCGCTGTCACTCAAGGCCACGCAGGAAGACCCGTGGGCCGTCTACGCCCGCACCCACGCAATCGGTCAGATCGTTCCAGGCAAGGTCACCAAGCTGGTTCCGTTCGGCGCGTTCGTGCGCGTCTACGACGGCATCGAGGGCCTCGTGCACATCTCGGAGCTCGCCGTGCGTCACGTCGAACTGCCCGAGCAGGTTGTTGCCGCCGACGAAGAGGTCTTCGTTAAGATCATCGACATCGACCTCGAGCGTCGCCGCATCTCGCTGTCCATCAAGCAGGCCAACGAGGGTGTCGACCCCGCGGGCGAGGACTTCGACCCGGCGCTGTACGGCATGACGGCCGAGTACGACGAGGCCGGCAACTACAAGTACCCCGAGGGCTTCGACTCCGAGACCCAGGAATGGCGCGAGGGCTTCGACACCCAGCGCGAGGCCTGGGAAGCGGACTACGCCAAGGCGCACGAGCGCTGGGAAGCCCACAAGGCGTTTGTGGCCAAGCAGGACGCTCAGGCGATCGAGGCCGAGTCCGAGGCTCCCGCACAGCGCAAGCGCGCGCGTGCGGAAGATTCAGGCACCACGTCGTACTCCTCTCACGAGGAGGCCGAGTCCGAGGGCGGCACCCTTGCTTCGGACGAGCGGCTTGCTGCTTTGCGCGAGAAGCTCACGGGCAACTAGAACCCGCATCACGAGGTAGGGCCCCCCACCATCCGGTCGGGGGCCCTACCTCGTTGTGGGGAGACGAGCGCAACCCGTGTTGCATGACAGGTACTTCCGTGACAACCTGTGCGCGTGCTACGGATCGGACTCACGGGCGGCATCGGCGCTGGGAAGTCGACTGCCGCGCAGCGCTTTAGCGAGTTGGGGGCCCGAGTTATCGACCACGACGTGCTCGCCAGGCGCGTTGTTGAACCCGGCTCTGGGGCCTTGGCGGACATCGTTGGCGAGTTTGGCGACAGGGTCATCACTGACGGTCAAATCGATCGGGCGGCCCTCGCGGCCGTCGTTTTTGCAGACGACGAGGCAAGGGACAGGCTCAACCAGATCATTCACCCGTATATCTCTGCGGCGGCCGACGCGGCCGATCGGCAAGCGCGCAATGACGGCGTTGGGGTGGTGGTGCACGACATCCCACTCCTTGTCGAGACGGGTCAGGGGGGGCGTTTCGACATGGTGGTGTGTGTGCAGGCCCCCGTGGACGTGCGCGTGGCGAGGCTCGAGTCGAGCAGGGGATTGACGAGGGACCAGGCGCTGCAACGCGTCGGCGCACAGGCTACGGACACGGAGCGCGCATTGGCGTGCGACATCTATCTGGATGGTGGGGGAGCCAAGGAGACTCTGCGGGCCCAGGTCGATTGGTTCTGGAACGAGCACTTGCCTTCCTGACGGCCGTGTCGGTCGCGCGAGATACCGTGGTGTCATGACTTCAGACCTTAGGCGGGCGGACAATCGTTTCGAGGTCATCTCGCCGTATACCCCCTCGGGGGACCAGCCCCGCGCGATCGAGGACCTCGCCGCGAGGATTCTGGCTGGCGAACAGGATGTTGTCCTCTTGGGCGCGACCGGAACGGGCAAAT
>JAYTGI010000137.1:0-5873 GCA_043733605.1 Demequina sp.
GCGTTTGCGATGACGGTGGGCTCTCCGCCCTCCAGGACCGAGACCACCGAGTTGGTGGTGCCCAGGTCAATGCCTACTGCACGGGACATGGTGGCTCCTTCTTGTGCGGGGTTCTCCCGCGCTTTCGACTGCCCGCTCGACACTTGAGCGGCATGCACTCAACTTACGTCGGAGGGCGGCTCCTGTCAAGCGGATGTGGCCAAAGTTGAGCGAACCCTGCTCAAGTTATGAATTAGCGCGCCTTGATCGAGTTGACGACGGCGAGAATGTCGTTCTCAGTCAGTCCCACACCGTCGCGCACGATGAGTTCGACCTCGACGAGGTAGTCGTCGATGAGCGCCACGGCGTCGTAGACAGTGAAGGCCACGCCTTCGATCGATGCTTTTGCCGAGGAGAAGCCCCAACGGTCCCCCGCGGCGGACTTCAGGATCGTGGTCTTCTCACGGCTGACAACTTTGGCACCGACTGTAGCCAACTTGTCTGGCGTGGTGTCGAATCCAGACGTAAACTCATCGCGCGAGACCTTCGCTCCCGGCAACCGGGCCGACGATGCGGCTATCACCATGATGGCCTGGTCGCCGGTGAATTCCGTGGGAAGCGAGCGCACATCGATGAGCCGCATCTCCGGTCCCGGAAGCTGAATGCCGCTTGAATTCGTGATATCTCGCCAGTTCGCGTCCACGGCGTAGGTCATGTCTGGATTGCTGACGGTGTATGTGGTCCAGGAGCCAGGAGTGGTGACGGTGATGGGCCCGTCGACCGAGAGGTCCGCCCCGAAGAAGGAGCCGATCGCCCAACGCACTGCGAACCCGATGATGAGGGTTGCGCAGATGATTGCGAATTTCGTCCGCCCCGATACTCGCGTGCGTGTTGAGACTGGAGCGCCATAGGGAGACAGCGCATGCTGCGATGCATAGCCTGCGGGTGCATAGCCTGCGGGTGCGTAGCCTGCGGGTGCATAGGCCAGCGACCCGTACGCCCCGTCGGTGGAGGGGGACCACTCGGATCGGGACGACGGAATCGCGGCGGAGGCATCGGCCTTGCGTGGAAGGCCCACGACGTCCCAGGGCACCTCCCCTTGCCCAGGAGGGACCCGATGGTCAAGGGTTGCGTGTTCGACGGGAGGCTCCGTCGACACCGGCGCGTGGGCGTAGCTCTTCAAAGGTGGGCCGGAACTCGGCAACGGTTGGACGACTGCGGCGGGCATGAACTCGCTGGGCTGCGGAGAGAACGCGGTAGCGGCGCACGTCGGTTTCTCGCCTGGGGCCAACCAGGCGACGCCATCCCAGTAACGGGGGACTCTAGGGGCGTGCGGATCTGGATACCAACCAGCAGGTATGTTCGGCATTGGACTTCCCCCTCAGTAGCGCAACAAACCCCCGCGCGCCTTCACTCTATAGGAAGCGCTGCCCGCACCGCCTGGACTTGCGGTCGCGTCGAGGCCAACGTCTCGATGGAGCGCAGATCACTCAAGCCGCTCAACGAGGTGAGCGCGGTTGGAGGGCGCTTGGTAAGCGTCTGGCCAGTACTCACGTAGACGGATGATTGTGTCCCCTTCAACGGTGAAGAACGAGATCGCCCTGGCCGTCGAGGTGCCGTCTGTGACCACGGAGTCGGTCACGACGGTGTCGCCTTGCGTCACCACGCGCTGCACGTCGAACTCCCACCGTCCCTGCGTCGGGTAGTCCGCATTGATTGCCGCGAAGTTCTCGCGACCGCGAATCAACTCGCCTGACAGCGGCCACTCACACACAAACTCGTCGGCAAGCACTGAGCCGACGGCCGCGAAATCGTTGCCCCGCATCAGGTCCCAGAAGCGTGCTACCGCAAGCGCAGGGTCCAAGCCCCGCGCGTCGTCCGTCTCGATGCCCATGGCTAGACAGGAAAGCCGGGGGCGGACGTACCGTCTTGAGACAAGTTGCGGCTACTTGTCGATCCGAAGCGACTCCGTGACCATCGCGGCCGTGGCGTCGTCGAGCTCGCCGGTGTAGGACGCGACCTGGACAAAGACCACGCGCTCGCCGCGGGCGAACGTGTATCCATACAGGCGCACCTGCATGCCTCCAAGCGTGCCAGAGACGGTCGATACCATGCCGTCCAGCCCGTTCGCCGTCGTGAGCGATTCAGGCCCTGTGCTTGTGACGTCCGTTCCCGAAGAGTTGAAGCTTTTCACCACGCCACTTACGGCGCCGTCGTGCGCGGCCTTGACATCGGCTGGCCCGACCTGCCCCGCAGGGGCTCCCTCAATGACCAACACGAGCGTCGGAGGCACATCGCCCGCGGTGGCTGGGTCGGCCGTGAAGTACGCCGCAGCCATGCTGGTGCCGTCCGGCAAACCACTCGACGCCCCCCCCGCGTCGACGATGCTATTGGCATCAAACCAGCCGGATCCTGTCTCGAACGCGACCGTGCCGCTGTCCGAAATGAATACCTGATCGCCCAAGACTGGGGCGTCTCCCGTGGCGATGGGCGCGCCGGTGTAGTTGTCATTCTGGTCCGCGTGGAGCGCTCCGTTGACCCCAAAGGCCACCGCCGTGCCGACTCCGCCAAGGACAACCAGCCCGCCCACAATGCCAAGGACCCACGGCCACGCCTTGCGCTTCTTGGCAGGCGCGGGACTCCACGCGGGAGGAGGGGCTCCCCACGCGGGATTCTGGAGGGCGGCCGCCATCGGCGCTGCCTGGCCGTAGGGCTGGTCGCCGAATGGCTGAGCGGGAGGCGCTGCCTGCTGTGCTGGAGGGGCCGCGTCGGGTGCCGCAGGCTGCTGAGCGTACGACCCACGTGGATCAAACGGCTGACCCTGAAGGTCCGGCATTCCCTTGTAGGGTGCGGCTGCGTTGGTGCTCCCGTGTGGATCGGGCGTCGTGTTTTCGGGCTGGAATTCGGTCATTGGATTGCCCCCCTTCGCGCGAGACTCTATCGCACGTGACTCGCGCGCGTCTATCGCCGGGCTCCACTTTGTCGTGGACTGGCCACCGTGCGTCGGCGTAGCGTCTGAACATGACAATAAAGACCACCCACACTGACGCCGCCGCTCACTTCGCGAGGCGCCTCGCCTTTGAGACAGATCCCAGTGATGTTCACGCGGCCCTAGAGTCAGGCGACCCGGGGTTTGTGCTGATTGACACCCGCAGCGTTGAGTCCTGGGAGCAGGGCCACGCCAGGGGAGCGGTGCACGTGACCAAGCCCGATATGCCGGCCGTGATCCCGACGTACGCCGCGGGCACGGCGTTCGTTGTGTACTGCTGGGGGCCCGGTTGCAACGGAGCGACGCGAGCGGGTCTCATCATCGCGCAGCTTGGCTATGAGGTGAAGGAGATGATCGGCGGGTTCGAGTACTGGGCCAGGGAAGGCCTGCCGGTCGATGCGACGGTGGTGGACCCCTCGGGCGCGGCCATCACCGTCGACGCAACCCGTACGCCAGATCCGCTGACGGCCCCCGCGCCTCGTGGTGGCGCCCGCATCGCTTGCGACTGCTAGGGCGTGGGGCTGTTCGCTACGACCCGAAGGACTTCCTCAGCGCGGCGACGGCCCTGGTGGTATTGCCGTCGAACACCATTTCGCCATGGGACAAGACGATGGCGCGGGAACACAATTCCTTGACCTGCTCTGCGGAGTGACTGACGAAGACGATGGTCCGGCCCTCCTTTTGGAACAGTTTGATCCGGTCGACGCACTTGGCCTGGAATGGCTCATCGCCCACCGCGAGCACCTCGTCGATGAGCAACACGTCGGGGTCGACGTGCACCGCGATGGCGAATCCCAATCGCACATACATCCCGGACGAGTAGAACTTGACCTGCGTGTCGATGAACTCCCGCACTCCGGAGAATTCGACGATGTCCTCAAAGAGTCCATCGGTGTCTTTGCGACTGAGCCCGAGCAGGGAAGCATTGAGGTAGACGTTTTCGCGGCCAGTGAGGTCGGGATGGAAGCCCGCGCCAAGCTCGATGAGTGCCGCCATGCGGCCCCTGTACGCCATCGAACCGGAGTTCGCCTGGAGGATCCCGCCGATGATCTTGAGCATCGTGGACTTGCCTGATCCATTGGCGCCAATGAGGCCCACTGTCTCTCCGGCCGCGATCTCAAAGGACACGTCTTTGAGCGCCCAGAAGTCCTCTTTGTGCTTGTTCGAGCGCCGGAAGTTGACCACGCGTTCCTTGAGCGACTTCTCTTTGTGAATCACAAAGCGCTTGGAAATATTGGAGGCGCGGATCACCACCGGCTGGGTATTGGTCACCACTAGATCTCCTGCGCGAAGTTGCCTTGAAGCCTGTCAAACACGCGCTGCGACACGTACACAAAAACTAGTCCAACGAAGGCGGCAATCGCGAGGTACAGCGTGAGGTCGGGCCACGGCTGGGGGTAGAGCGTGGTGACGGGATTGCCGAATCCATTGGACACGATGTGGTACTCGTTGCCGGATTTCCATATCCCGCGCTGGAAGGCCATGACGGCGATCGTGACGGGATTCATCAGGTAGACCCATTCGATCCACTGGTGATGCAAGCGGTCTGCCGCACTGACCACGAACGACCAGGCGTAGACGATCGGTGACGCCCAGAAGAACACCATCATGATGACTTCGACCAGGTACTGCATGTCGCGCAAGTAGACGTTGAGAGCCGACATCAGCAAGGCCAGCGCGATGCCGAACAGCAATACGACAATCATGGCGGCGGGCACGTAGAGCAGAGCCCACGAGATGGGGAAGACTCCCAGGATCAGCACGGCGGCAATCAGGACCACGAATTGGAATCCGAAGTTCACGAGCGCCGAGCCGACCGCGGCGAGGGGGAACAACTCGCGTGGCACCCTGACCTTCTTGATGAGGGCTGCGTTCTCCACGATCGAGGTGGAGCCGGTCGACACGATCTCCGCATAGAGGCCCCAGATCGTGAGGCCGGAGAAGATGAAGATCGCGAAGTCGGCGATGCCGCGGGCGGCGCCCATGAACTGCCCGAGTGCGATGTAGTAGATGAGCAGCATCGTGAGCGGCTTGATCAGGGACCAGAAGAGCCCCAGCACGCTGTCCTTGTAGCGGGCCTTGAGCTGCCTCTTCACCAGCAACACCAGCAGATCCGAGTGCGACGCAATCGATGCGACAGCAGACGTGAAGGCGCGAATGCCGTGCCCGGATCGAGCATCGATGACCGTCAGCGGGGTTGCGGCGAGTCGCGCGCTGCGTTCAGCGGCGATTGACGCCATTATGTCTCCTGCCTCCATCGGCGGTCCCGCAGGGCCGGTCAGTAGTCTAGGGCTTATTGGGGAAGGACTCCCACAGGTCACGAGCGTAGGCCGCCCAGCTCGAGTTATCGCGAGCGAGCGCTTCTTGCGACAGCCGCTCGCGCTCCGCTGGGTCGGTGAGCAACCGCTCCAAGCCCCACGCGATCGAGGCGTCGTCACGGGGATCGACCAGGATGCAGCCACCTTGTGACGCGATCTCGGCCATGCTGCCGTAGTTCGAGGTCACCACGGGTACCCCCATGGCGAGCGATTCCGCAACGGGCAGGCCAAATCCCTCATTGAACGAGGGAAAGATCGATGCGGTGGCCAGCATGTACGTGCACCAGATCTCGTCGTCCGACGGCTTGGAGACCATGGTGATGGGGCGACCACGCTCAACGAGCGCCTCAATTTCCAGATACGCGGACCGATCGCCCCACGCGTTGCCCCCGATGAACACCAGTTGGAACTCGAGCCCTTTGCGCCACAAGAGTTCTGCCGCATGCACCACAGCGCCGTGGTTTTTGCGAGGCTCGTGACTGCCTACACACACGACAATGGGAATCTCGGTGCCACCCAGGCTGATTCTTGCGGCTTCCACCTGCTCGGGGTCGGGCTTGCCCGCCTCGCTGGGAAGGAGTACCGCG
>JAYTGI010000138.1:0-14880 GCA_043733605.1 Demequina sp.
CCAGCAGCCGTTCACGTCGCGCCACAGGTAAGTGCCGCTCACCGTTCCGTCTGGGGTCAGCAACCCATCGGTCGATGTTGCCTTTGTGTAGTTGTTCGGATCGGTCGAGGTGAGGTACGACGTTGCGACGACC
The DNA here is from genome assembly GCA_043733605.1 of Demequina sp. Taxonomy (GTDB): domain Bacteria; phylum Actinomycetota; class Actinomycetes; order Actinomycetales; family Demequinaceae; genus Demequina. The sequence continues at coordinate 134 of JAYTGI010000138.1, forward strand.
TTGCCGTCCTTGACGAGGTAGATCGAGGTGCTCGGCTGTCCCCAGAAGCCGGGGAGTGTGTGACCGGAGATGTTGGTCACTGACACATTGACCTCGGGGTTGCCGTCGACAACCCAGCCGTAGCTGACGCCCACCGAACCGGGCAGGTTGGCCTCGACCTTCAACAGCGGCCAAACCGCGGAGGTTGCAGGGAAGGAAGGCGTGGTGGTGCCGTCCGCGGAGCAACCGTAGTAGCTGTCGAGCCATGCGTTCGGGTCGTCGACCGTAGTCGAGTCTCCCGACTTGACGACTCGCTGCGTCCCTGCGGCCATGTCCCATGTGCCCGACGTGGACCGCGCGGCGTATTCGTCGCGGGCGGCCGCAGGGGTCAGGTAGTCGTCGGGAAGGACGACCGCGGGCACCGCCGGGTTGAGGTACGCGCCGAACGGGTCATCGGGAACGTCTCCCGCAACGACGAACTTCACGGTGTTCGACAAGGCACGGGCCGTAGCATCAATCGCGGGAGGGCCGACCACGCCCGTGTTGCCAGCGACCGGGCCTCCGTCGCTCGACGTGGCGCCTTGGCCTGCCACGCCGCTTCCCGTGCTCGCTCCGCTGCCCTCGCCGCCATCTACCGCGATCGTTGCGTGAGGGGCTTGCGTCGGTTCGACGGGGGCCGGCGTCGGTATTGTCGCCGAGAGGATCTGGCCGGACTCGGGGAAAAAGTCCTGGTACGCAACCAGTTCATACCCACCGGGAGGAAGCGCGGTTCCGTCCCAGCAGTTCACGAGGTCCACAGGCGTGTCCCACGCGGCGGTGCCATCGGTGACGGCCTGCGCGGCTGGGTCGAAGGTCGAGTCCTGTGCGGTGCCCACAACGACGCCGTTCCACAGCACGATGAAGTTGGTGCCCGTGGTTTGGTAGGCGGCCGTCGTCGCATCGGCCGAGCGGGTGAGGGTCAGCGCCGCCATGATGGTCGTGCCTTGTTCAGCCTCGGCGCCGATCTCGCCCAACGTGAGCGAAAACTCTCCAGAGGCCGCGGGCACATCCGCGTCGAACGGCCGCGTTCCACACTGCCCCCACGCCAGTTGGCTCGCGCCCGACGAGTCAAAGCTGGGGGCCCCCAGCTTGGCGCCGTCAGGCGCGCTTGGCATGGCCGCGGCGTCGGCACTCGAATTTCCGGAGCCCACTCCAGGGTTGATCGCGGCGAGCGCGATCACCGCCGCGACACCGACACCAGCGGTCGCGTTTGCGGCAGCGCGCAAGAGCCGGCCCCTGTGGATGCGGCGCGTTGCCCCGGAGGTTGACACGCTCACCTCGTCGACGGGCGCGCGGTCTGCGAGACCGCGCAGTGAGTCTGAAAGCCTGGTCATGAGTGGGTCCTTTCCTGATCGGTCACGGCAACCTCGTCCTCGAGGGCAAAGCCCGCGTCGTCGAGAGTGCCGAGCCGGAGCTCGAGTGCGCGCAAACCATCAAAGAGGTAGCGCTTGACGGACCCAGGGGCGAGTCCAAGTTGTGAGGCGATGTCGGGAACGGTGAGATCGTCAAAGAACCTCAAGACGATGCATGCGCGCACCCTCGGTGCGAGGTCGGCCAGCGCGGTCGCAACGTCGGCGCTGAGGTCCGAGAACGGGGTGGTCGACTCGGAGACAATCGCGGGCCTGAATAGGTGTTGAACTCGTGACCACCGCTGCTGGCGGCGATACTGATCCACGTAGATCGTGGTGATGGCGCGCCGAACGTAGGCCTCGACCTTGACCTGGGGGAGTCCCTCCCTTGGTCGCGAGAACGTCTTGACGAGGGCGTCTTGAACGAGGTCCTGAGCGAGATAGGGATCGCCGCACACGACGTAGGCGTAGCCGAGAAGCGCCCGTTCGCGCTCGCGGACGAGCCGCTCCATCCCTTCGAGCCTGGCGGCCATGAATCCTCCTGTATCGATGTTCACCATGTCGACGCCTGACGGCCTCAAAACGTTGGGGGTACTTGGTCCCGCGCGTCGCTTAGACTCTCGGGGTACTGAATCAACGCGCAATGAGGCGCGCTCATCGTCAAGGAGTACGAATGCGTCAGGCCGCCGTCTCTGGCCTCGAGCTCGGTAATACGAGCATCGTCATCGTGGTTGTCATTGGGGTGGTCGCGGCAGCGGCGCTCCTTCTTTCCTGGACGCTACGCCAACAGGTGTTGCGCTGGCCGGACGGCACGACGAAAATGCGCGAGATCGCGCAAGCCGTTCAAGAGGGCGCAGCCGCCTACCTGAACCGCCAATTCCGCACCCTCATCGTGTTCGCGGCCGTGGTCTTCGCGCTGCTGTTCTTGCTGCCTGGCGACACGGGAGTGCGCATCGGACGCTCCGTGTTCTTCTTGGTGGGCGCCTTCTGCTCTGCGTCCATCGGCTACATGGGCATGTGGCTCGCGGTGCGCGCCAACGTGCGGGTCGCGGCGGCGTCGACCAAGCCGAATGGCCGCGTCAACGGCGCGCGTATCGCCTTCCGTACCGGTGGCGCCGTCGGCATGGGCGTGGTGGGGCAGGGCCTCGCGGGGGCCGCCGCCGTCGTTTTCATCTACCGCGAAAACGCACCCGCGGTGCTCGAGGGATTCGGCTTTGGTGCGGCACTTCTTGCGATGTTCATGCGAGTTGGCGGCGGCATTTTCACCAAGGCGGCCGACGTCGGCGCCGACCTGGTGGGCAAGGTTGAGCAGCACATTCCCGAGGACGACCCGCGCAATCCCGCGACGATCGCGGACAACGTTGGCGACAACGTTGGCGACTGCGCTGGCATGGCTGCCGACCTCTTCGAGTCCTATGCCGTGACCCTCGTGGCCGCGTTGATACTGGGCAAGGTCGCTTTTGGCGAAGAGGGACTTATCTTCCCGCTCATCATCACGTCGGTGGGCGCGCTCACCGCAGCCATGGGCGTGTTCATTACCAAGGTGCGGGGCAGCGAGTCGGGCCTCAAGGCGATCAACAGGGGCTTTTATACGTCTGCGGCGGCCGGAGCGGTCCTGTCCGCGATCGCCTCGTTCATCTACCTTCCGAGCACGTTTGCCGGATTCCACGGGTCCAAGCTCGCCGACCTCGATGGCAACCCCCGCATCGTCGCGACCATCGCGGTGGTGGTGGGTATCGCGCTCGCGGGCTTCATTTTGTGGCTCACGGGTTACTTCACCGACACGGCAGGAAAGGCGACCCAGCGCGTCGCCCGCACGTCGCTTACGGGAGCCGCCACCGTGGTGCTCTCCGGCATCGGCCTCGGTCTCGAATCCGCCGTGTACACGGCCGGAGTGATCGCAGCCGCGATCGTCGTGCTGTTCTGGCTCGCGGGCGGGTCGATTGCGCTCGCGTTGTTCCTGGTCGCTCTCGCAGGGTGCGGGCTGCTCACCACTGTGGGCGTCATCGTCGCGATGGACACTTTCGGGCCCGTGAGCGACAACGCTCAGGGAATCGCGGAGATGTCAGGCGAGGTCGATGAGGAAGCGTCCAAGATCCTCACCGACCTCGACGCGGTAGGCAACACCACCAAAGCCATCACCAAGGGCATCGCGATCGCCACGGCGGTGCTCGCGGCTACCGCGCTCTACGGCTCGTATTCCGATGCCGTCAACGAGGCGATAGCGAAGGCTGGAGCCTCGGTGTCCGACTTCAGCTACGAGGTCATCAACCCGCTCACCTTGGTGGGCATCATCCTCGGCGGCGCGACGGTGTTCCTCTTCTCCGGTCTCGCGATCGACGCGGTGACCCGAGCGGCTGGAGCGATCGTGTTCGAGGTGCGCCGCCAATTCCGAGAGATGCCAGGCATTATGACCGGCGTGCAGCGCCCCGAGTACGGGCGCGTGGTGGACATCTGCACGCGCGACTCGCTGCGCGAACTCGTGACGCCTGGCCTGTTGGCCGCGATGGCTCCCGTGTTCGTTGGCTTCGGCCTTGGCGTCGGCGCACTTGCGGGGTTCCTTGCAGGCGCGATCGGAACGGGCGTGCTCATGGCCGTATTCCTTGCCAACTCGGGCGGCTCGTGGGACAACGCCAAAAAGATCGTCGAGGACGGCAACTACGGCGGCAAGTACTCTGCTGCCCACGAGGCGGTCGTCATCGGCGACACAATCGGCGACCCCTTCAAGGACACCGCGGGGCCCGCGATCAACCCGCTCCTCAAGGTCATGAACCTGGTCGCGCTGCTCATCGCACCAGCAGTGGTCGCTCTCAGCTATGGCGACGGCGCCAACCCCGTGATGCGGTGGGCCATTGCGCTCGCGGCCTTTGCGATCGCCGCGTTTGCGGTCATCCGTGCCTCGCGACGTTCTCACGCAGGCGGCGTCGAGTTCGCTGCGGAAGAGGCCGCCATCGCGGAGGGCCACGCGTCACGCTAGCCGCGTCGGACGGGCGTCAACTGAAGGCTTCGACGCGGGCCTGCCGGGGTAGGGTGCCCGGGCAGGCCAAAGAAGGAGGAGTCATGACTCCCTATGCCGCACCGGTCAGACTCGAGGACGACGACGCCGACTCCCTGCGAGCCGACCTCGCCCCATGGACGGTCGACGCCGTCTCCGAGATGGTCGGCAATCGCGCGGTCAGGGCTTTGGGCCGCGAGCATGTGGTGCCCGCCCGTTTGGCGGCCCGTGCGGCGGGCAGCGACCCAGTGGCCCTCTTGACTCGCTTGCTGACGCTCGGAGAGAACCTGACACGGGCCGATGTCGAGCGCGCCCTTCCACGGCTCGGCGCGGACGGCGCTGCGCGCTGCGGGATCGTGGCGGTTGGCGGCTTTGGGGACGACGACGTGGCGCGGGCGGTGATCGACCTGCGCCCCTACGCGACCGCAAATGGGGACGACGAGGTGACGTGGTGGATCGCCTCGGACACGGGCGAGGAGGTCACCAGCCGTCAGCTCGAGGGTGATCACGTGCTCGGCATCGGCGGCGCGACAACGACGTTGGCTTCGGTGACGATGCGCAACCCCGTCGGTCGGGTCCTTGACGTGGGCACTGGTTCCGGAATCCAGGCGCTGCATGCTTCCATGCACGCGCGCGAGGTTGTCGCTACCGACGTCTCGGAGCGAGCCCTCGCCTTTGCCGAGTTCAACCGCCGCCTCAATGCGCCCCCTGCGGAGTGGGATTTGCGCCTCGGCTCTTTGCTCGAGCCGGTCGCGGGCGAACTGTTTGACCTCGTGGTGTCCAACCCGCCGTTCGTTATCACGCCTCCTGGAACGCCCAGCTTTGAGTATCGGGACGGTGGCCTCGGCGGCGACGGCATCGTGAAGCGCCTCGTCACGGGGGTGGGGTCCGTGCTCGCCCCAGGCGGAGTCGCGCAGATGCTCGGCAACTGGGAGATTCGTAGGGGCCAGTCGTGGACGGAGCGCCTCGAGGGATGGCTCGACGATGCCGCGGAGGCCGGGTGGGGCTTGGACGCGTGGATCATTCAAAGGGACGTGCTCGATGCGGCGGAATACGCCGAGACGTGGCTGCGGGACGCTGGCGTGATCCCAGAGCGCGGACGAGAGGCGTTTGAGGCGGCCTACAAGGCGTACTTGAGCGACTTCGACGCCCGCGGCGTCGAGGGCATCGGCTTTGGCATCGTGACGCTACGCCGGTCGGTGGGCACGCCCACCCTGCGCAGGCTTGAGGAGTACGAGGGCGAGCTTCCGGTGCCCCTTGGCCCACACCTCGCGGACTCCCTCGCCGCCCACGACTGGTTGGCCTCGCGCAGCGACGCCGAGCTTCTCCAGGAGCGCTACCTGGTGGCGTCAGACGTCACTCGCGAGACCTACGGCCGCCCAACGCTCCACGATCCCGAACACATCCTTTTGCGCCAGGGAGGCGGCTTCGGGCGCGTGATCAAGGCGGACACTGCGCTGGCTGGCTTTGTGGGGACGTGCGACGGCGAGCTGGCGGCCGGACAGATCGCTCATGCGATCTCTGCGCTGCTCGATGTGCCTCTCGGACGCATGGTCGAGGGCCTGGCTCCCGCGATCAGGGAGCTCGTGCGCGACGGGATGTTGAGGCGCGCGTAGCGACACGCGCAAGGGCTCCGTAGCGACACGCGGGGTGTCTGAACGGGAGTGGGCCTTAGGTCCCGCCTTCCGCCACTTCTCCTAGCGTAGAACACTACATGTAGGCATTAACGGGCAATGTAGCCACTATATGTTGTGGTACTAACCTCCGCCCTTGCCGCTAGGGGAGAAGCCATGACTGCAATAGATGACGCCACCACCGCCATGTTCACTACGACCGATCTCAGGGGCACCGACCTCAGTGTCACCGACCTCAGTGTCACCGACCTCACTGACACCGCAGCTTTGCTTCGGGTCGACGACCCGCACCCGCAGACGGTGGGACTCGACGTGGTCACGCCGAGCAACGGCACTCCGCTCATTAGCGTCGAGGACTCGATCGAGGAGTACCTGTTTCGCCGCGACTGGCGCGTCAATGCCAACGCAAACCAGGGATACTCGCTCGGCGGACTGATCCTCAACACCGCAGGCAAGGTCATCGCCAACTACTGGCTGAGCCACGTGTACAAGCCCGAGGCAGGGGAGGCGCACCGGGCGGGCGACATCCACATTCACGACCTCGACATGTTCTCTGGCTACTGCGCCGGATGGTCGCTGCGCACCCTCTTGGCCGAGGGCTTCAATGGGGTCAGCGGCAAGGTGGAGGCCAGCCCCGCCAAGCACTTCTCGTCCGCGATTGGCCAGATCGTCAACTTCCTGGGCACGCTGCAAAACGAGTGGGCGGGCGCGCAGGCGTTCTCAAGTTTCGATACCTACATGGCGCCGTTCATCCGCCTCGAGGGCCTGAACTACAAGCAGGTTCGCCAGGGCGTCCAGGAGCTCATCTACAACCTCAATGTGCCGTCGCGTTGGGGCACTCAGACGCCGTTCACCAACCTCACGTTCGACTGGATCTGCCCCGAGGACCTGCGCCCACAGGTGCCCGTCATCGCGGGCCGCGAGATGGACTTCAGCTATGGCGATCTCCAGGCCGAGATGGACATGATCAATCGCGCCTACATCGACGTGATGACCGCCGGCGATGCCCAGGGTCGAGTGTTCACATTCCCCATCCCCACCTACAACATCACCAAGGACTTCGACTGGGAGGGAGACAACGTCGACGCCCTGTTCGAGATGACAGCCAAGTATGGTTTGCCGTACTTCCAGAACTTCATCTCATCCGACCTCGAGCCGCACATGGTGCGCTCGATGTGCTGCCGCTTGCAGCTGGACCTTCGCGAGCTGCTTAAGCGAGGCAACGGCCTCTTCGGATCGGCCGAGCAGACCGGCTCGCTGGGTGTCGTCACCATCAACATGGCGCGCCTGGGCCACCTCTACAAGGGTGACAAGGTGGTGCTGTACTCCGCCCTCGACCGCTTGCTGGAGATCTCCCGCGACAGCCTCGAACTCAAGCGCGAGGTCATCGGCAAGGCGATCGAGGATGGACTCTTTCCGTACACCAAACGCTACCTGGGAACGCTGCGCAACCACTTCAGCACGATCGGCGTCAACGGAATCAACGAGATGATCCGCAATTTTACGGACGATATCGACGACATCACCACGGCCGATGGTGAGCAGATCGCCCTCGACATCCTCGATCACGTGCGCGACCGCATGGTCGAGTTCCAGGAGGAGACAGGCCACCTATACAACCTCGAGGCCACGCCGGCCGAGGGCACAACGTACCGGTTCGCGAAGGAAGACCGACGACGTTACCCAGGCATCCTTCAGGCCGGCACCGACGAGAACCCGTATTACACCAATTCATCCCAGCTACCCGTTGGCTTCACCTCGGACCCATTCGAGGCCTCCGCACGCCAGAGCAAGCTGCAGTCCAAGTACACGGGCGGCACTGTGCTGCACCTCTACATGGGCGAGCGGGTGAGCTCGTCGTACGCATGCAAGATGCTCGTCAAGCGCACGCTTGAGACCGCGCGGCTTCCGTACATCACCATCACGCCCACGTTCTCGATCTGCCCTCAGCACGGTTACCTCGACGGCGAGCAGCCCACCTGCCCGCTTTGTGCCGCAGAAGACAAGATCACGGAGTGCGAGGTCTGGACCCGCGTCATGGGCTACCACCGGCCGGTCAAGTCGTTCAACATCGGCAAGAAGGGTGAGCACGCCGAGCGGCTGCCGTTCAGCGAGTCGAGTTATGCGCTCGATTAGCGGCCGTCCGGGTGAGGGGCCTTCGGGTCCCGCAGCCGACTCGCGGAAGCGGACCGGTTCACCTCGGCCAACGGTTGGCGATTCTCGTGGCGTTGTCACGCTCGACCGGGACGCTGGTCCCGTCGAGGGCGTCGCTCAAGAGGCGACGATTCCCTTCACGGAACTAGCGGAAGGGCGTCCTGTGAGCCACGTGGCAACGCTTTTTGGAAACGAAACCGAGGTGCTCGCCGACGAGTTCCAGATCGCAGGGTTCGAACCCTTCTCTACGGTCGACTGGCCGGGAAAGCTCGTGGCGACTGTATTCGCTCAGGGTTGCCCCTGGCGCTGCACGTATTGCCACAACGCGTTGATGCAGGACTCGCAACTGGAGGGAGTGGTGGCATGGTCGACCGTGCTCGCTCACCTCGCGAAACGCGCGGGCCAGCTGGATGGCGTGGTGTTCAGCGGCGGTGAGCCGACGCGTCAGGCGGCGCTCATCCCCGCGATGCAGCAGGCTCGGTCGCTCGGCTTCGGGGTGGGCATGCACTCGGCTGGGGCCTTCCCCGCGAGGCTGCGCGAGGCGCTGCCGTTCGCAGACTGGCTCGGCCTCGACATCAAGGCGATGCCCGAGGGCTACCAGGACGTCACTGGCAAGAGCGCGGCGGGCCTCAAGGCCTGGCAGTCGCTCGAGATCGCGATGGAGTGGGGAGGAGACCTCGAGGTGCGCCTCACGGTCGATCCCACGACGCACACGCGTGAGTCGGTGCTGTCCGTCATCAAGCGGGTCACGGCCATGGGTGGCCCCACGCCCGTGCTGCAAGAAGCGCGGGCCGAAGGCACGAGCGAGGAGTTTCAGCACGCACTCGGCCGCCAGAGGCTCGTCGACGTGTTGAATGCGAGCGACCTCGAGGGCCTCGTCGTCAGGTAGCCGCCGTCCGATAGCCGCCGTCGGGCCGCACCGGGCTAGGCGGCTTCCGGCATCGTGCCCAGAGCATCGGCGACGCGCTGCCACACGCTCGGGTGCACCGTGAGAATGCCGCTTCCGCCGTCACCCGGAAGGTATTCGGAGCCATCGTGACGCCGCGACTCGAGACCTGCCTCGCGCGCGATGAGCGAGCCGGGAGCGTGGTCCCACGGCAGCGTGCGGCTGAAGGAGACGTAATCGGTGAGGCCGGTGACCACGTCGAGGTAGTCCCAACCCGCGCAGAACCTGATGGCGGCGGCGGGGCCCAGTGCCGAGGCTCGCTCGAGCACGCTGTCGCCGTCACCCTGAACGAACCTGGCGCCGATGGCTCCGCGAAGCGCGAGCGGTGCGGCGGGCGGCGGTGTGACGATGCGCGTGCCGTCGAGGAACGCGCCAACGCCGGCGGCGGCATGGATCTCGCGCCCGGTGGTGGGGTACGTGATCCACGCGGCCTGCGTGCGCCCCTCATCGACGAGGGCGATCATGCACGCGAAGGTCTCCTTGCCATCCACGAAATTGCGGGTCCCGTCGACCGGGTCGACCACCCAGCACGCGCCCGGCGCCCCCACGATGTCGAGTAGCGACGCGTTGGCCGCCGTCGCCTCCTCGCCCACGACGGGGATGTCGATGAGCGCGCGCAGGGCCGCCGTGAGCATCCGCTCGGCGTTGACGTCGGCGTCGGTCACGAGGTCCCATTCGGCCGACTTGGTGCGGATTTCGCTCGCCTTCAGCGACCGCCATCTGGGCATAATCTCGGCAGCCGCGGCGTCGGCCATGGCGGCCAGAACGGCATTGGATAGGTCTGAAGTAATCGTCAGGGGAGCAAGATTCACGTCCCCATCGTCTCAGGTGCGGAGCGTGGGTCGCGATGTGCTCCGTCTATGGTGGTCCCCAGAGACAGTCACGCGGCCCCATATTGCCTCGGGGCGGCACCCAAACTGGGGCCCTCAAGGGGGCTCCGTTCAACTGCGCTTGAGGCCGTATGTATTCTGTGACGGTCTCGGACCCGAGAAACCACCCCGCCGGAAGTCAGGTTTTCATGGCTCACAAGCTCGTCATCGTCGAGTCACCCACCAAGTCGCGAACCATCGGCGGCTATCTGGGCGACGACTACGAGGTGGTCTCGAGCGTGGGCCACATCCGTGACCTTCCGCAGCCGAGCGAGCTCCCCGCGGAGATGCGTGAGGGCGGCATCGGCAAGTTTGCGGTGGACGTCGACAACGGCTTCGAGCCGTACTACGTCGTGAGCCCAGAGAAGAAGAAGGTCGTCGCCGAGATCAAGGCGAAGCTCAAGAACGCCACCGAGGTCTACCTCGCAACAGATGAGGACCGCGAGGGAGAGGCCATCGCATGGCACCTCCTCGAGGTGCTTCAGCCAAAGGTGCCCATCAAGCGCTTGGCGTTCCACGAGATCACCAAAGAGGGCATCATGCGCGCCATGGAGCACCCTCGCGAGGTGGACATGGAGCTGGTCCAGGCGCAAGAGGCGCGCAGGGTTCTCGACCGCCTGTACGGCTACGAGGTCTCGCCCGTCTTGTGGCGCAAGGTCGCCTCGGGGCTGTCCGCCGGCCGCGTGCAGTCCATCGCTTTGCGACTGGTCGTTGACCGCGAGCGCGAGCGCATGGCGTTCCAGGCCGCCGAATACTGGGACCTCACCGCGACCTTTGCCGCCACATCGGGCGCCGACGAGGGCCGCAAGTTCGCCGCCCGCCTCACCTCGGTCGATGGCAAGCGCGTCGCGTCTGGCAAGGACTTCGACGACCGCGGGGCCCTGACCTCCGACGCGGCCAAGGTCACGCACCTCAGCGCTGGCGCCGCCGCCGCGCTCGCCGCGGGCCTGGCCGACTCAGCATTTGCCGTGTCAGGCGTCGACTCCAAGCCTTACAAGCGGCGTCCGGCCGCCCCGTTCATCACCTCGACGCTCATCCAAGAGGCGAGCCGCAAGCTGCGCCTTGGCGCGCGCGAGTCGATGCGCGTCGCGCAGGGTCTCTACGAGCGCGGCTACATCACGTATATGAGGACCGACTCGCCCACGCTGTCGGGAGAGGCGGTGCGCGCCGCGCGCAAGCAGGCCATCGAGCTATACGGCTCCGACTCGGTGCCCGCCGCGGCCCGCGTCTACTCCTCCAAGGACGACAGCGCTCAAGAGGCGCACGAGGCCATCCGCCCATCGGGAGACAGGTTCCGCACCCCCGACTCGGTGCGCGCAGAACTGCGCGGCGAAGAGTTCCGCATGTACGAGATGATCTGGAAGCGCACCGTCGCCTCACAAATGGCCGACGCCGCGGGCACCACCTCGACCGTGCGCATCGGCGCCAAGAGCGCGAACGGGCACGCAGTGGAGTTCTCCGCATCGGGCACCATCATCACGTTCCCCGGCTTCCTGGCCGCATATGAGGAGAGCCGCGAGAAGGATCGCTACGAGGACGACGAGGCCAAGGTCGCCGACGAGAAAGAAGCGCGGCTGCCGCAGCTCTCCCAGGGTCAGGCCGTCGCGGCCGAGGGCCTCGAGCCAGCGACTCACGCGACCACGCCGCCCCCGCGCTTCACTCAGGGCTCGATGATCAAGGAGCTTGAAGACCGCAAGTTCGGCCGCCCGTCGACGTACGCGTCGACCGTGGACCTGATCGTGGCCCGCGGTTATGTGCGCGTGGCGAACCAGACGCTCATTCCCACGTGGATCGCGTTCTCGATCGTGGGCCTCATGGAGCAGCACTTCGGCTGGCTGATCGACTACGACTTCACGGCGGACATGGAGGAGGGCCTGGACCTCATCGCGACGGGCAAGGCCGATCGCACCGAGTGGCTGAGCACCTTCTACTTTGGCAAGGACGGGGCGACGGAGGGCCGGGACGAGGGTCTCAAAAAGCTGGTCGAGAACCTGGGCGACATCGACGCGCGTGCCATCAACACGTTCCCCGTCGGCGAGGGAATCTCGTTGCGCGTCGGCCGCTACGGGCCTTACGTCGAGCGTGACGTCGACGGCGAGATGCAGCGCGCATCGGTCCCCGAGGACATGGCGCCAGACGAGCTCACGGTGGCCGTCTCCGAGGAACTCTTCGCTTCCCAGGGCGGCGACGAGCGAGAGCTTGGCGTCCACCCCGAATCCAAACTGCCCGTTGTCGCCAAGGCGGGCCGCTTCGGCCCGTATGTCACCGAGGTCGTCCCTGAGGGCTCGAAGGACAAGCCGCGCACCGCGTCGCTGTTCTCGTCGATGTTGCTCGACACGGTGACGCTGGCCGATGCCGTGGTCCTCATGTCGCTCCCGCGTGTGGTGGGTGTCGACCCCGAGTCCGGCGCTGAGATCACCGCCCAGAACGGCCGCTACGGCCCGTACCTTAAGAAGGGCACGGACTCGCGCACGCTCGACAGCGAGGACCTGCTGCTTGACATCACGTTCGAACAGGCGCTCGCGATCTATGCAGAGCCCAAGCGCGGACGCGGACGTCCCACGGCGCCGCCGCTCGCCGAGTTTGGCATCGACCCAGTGAGCGAGAAGCCGATCGTCGCCAAGTCGGGACGCTTCGGCGACTACATCACCGACGGCACCACGAATGTGACAATCCCGCGCGGCGAGACCGTCGAGACGCTGACGCCGGAGAAGGCCGTTGAGTTGCTCGCCGACAAGCGCGCCAAGGGACCCGCCAAGAAGGGCGTCCGCAAGCCCGCTGCACGCAAGCCCGCGGCCAAGAAGGCGCCCGCGAAGAAGGCTGCTCCCAAGAAGAAGTAGGCCCGCCTACAACCCTTTGCGTTCGCCCTGCGTTTATGTGTCGACCAAGGGGGAACGCATGAAGCACCAGGACATGTTGGGCGAGATGCTCGACTCCGCAGCCGACAGGCTTGCGGCGTACGGGTACCTGCTCACCGGGTCCCAGCACGCGGGCGAGGACCTGGTCCAGGACGCGATCGTCAAGGTCTTTGTGAAGCAAAGGCGGCTCGAAGGGCCGCACGCAGCGGAGGCATACGTCCGGGCAGCCATGCGAACCCTCCACGTCGACCGCATGCGGCGCGAGACGCGCTGGCGCGGGCTCATGCCAAAGCTCATCGATCGCGCCGAGGCGCCAGACACATCGGCCGCCGTCGCCGACCAGGACCGGATGGGCCGTGCCCTCCTTACTCTTGCGCCGCAGGAACGCACCGTCGTCGTCCTGAGGTTCTACGACGACCTGAAAGTCACGGAGATTGCGACCCAGATGCACCTCGCAGAGGGCACGGTCAAGCGGTATCTGTCCAACGCCCTCGACAAGCTCGCGGGCGTTCTTGGGAGCATTGATGACATCACTGAGCGCGTTGGCCTCGTGGAAAGGAAGAAGTGACCATGGATCTTCACGACGAGTTTGACAGGCACGCGTCCGCTGTGTCCGCTGGCGCGGGGGAGCGCCTCAAAGGTGCGGGCGTGAGGGCGCGACTCGACTCGCGCGTCTCTCGTGCGCGCCGCGTCGAGAACGCCAAGGTGGGTGCCGGGGTGTTCGCGGCGGCCGGGGCACTCGCCGTAGGCGCCGTGTTAGCGCCGCGGTGGTGGGGAGGCGCCGTTGATGCGGCAGATGGGCCTGCCAACTCGCCCGCAGCCTCGGAGGCGGCCTCCGACTCTCCCTCGCCCTCCGAGACCGTGGCGCCGTCTCCTCCCGTCAGCTCAGCGCCGGTGGACTTAACCGGGAGCCACCTGCTGGGCGACAAAATAATCTTGGCGGGAACGGTGGCGGTGTGGGACGTGACGGGGCCGCTGACCTGCGACGCGTTGGCAGCGTCGGCGCCGGACGACGGGGTGGGAGTCGACGTGGTGGGGCAGACTGCCCCCGTGCCAGTGTTCCTCGAGACTGGGCGCCTCTACGGTTGGGGCGATGACGTGCTGGTGGGCGGCACCCCTGCGCCGTTGGGGAAGGTGGGCCAGTGGGACTACGAGGCGGTGCAGGTGCTGGCGTCGGACTTTTCAGCGGGGCCCGCGGAGCTGGTGCTCACCGGCGCGGACGGGGTCCACTGGGGCTTCACGGTGACGTGGGAGGAGCGGGACGACCTCCCCCACGACGCGCCTGGCGTGTTCGCGGTGCTCACGCCGAACTACGACTGCCACGACGGGGTGATCGCCGAGGGCGTGTACGCGGCGCGCATGTCGTTCACGGCAGGCGACCAGTCGACTCAGGTGGTGCAGCTTAATCCGCTGGTGGTGGTGAGCGGGGTGCCGTCGCTGCCAGAGGTCGATGCTGCGGGGCGGTAACCGGGGGTGGTAGCCCGGCGCGGTGACCCGGCGCGGTGACCCGGGGCGGTGACCCGGGGCGGTGACCCGGGGCGGTAACCCTCAGAGGGTGGGCGTGGGGCGCTGGTCGGTCTCCGACCGGCGCCCTTTCTGCGTGCGGCATTGAGGTGCGGTCGCCGCCGCCCGTGCCCCGCCGTATGCCCGACCGCTGGTACGTGGGACGGTGCGGTGCGGTCCAGTCGGCTGCGGTGCGGTCCAGTCGGCTCCGGTGCAGTACGGGCCCTCGTTCGCCGCGCTCCATTGGCGCGTCGTGCCCAGGTCCAACCCACGCACGGCGTCCACCGCGGTACACGATCACGTGCGACACGGCCGGGGCGTCACACGATCCTTTGCCCATGAGAGTCGAGGCGATCGTGGCCGCCTATGGCGGCGCATTGCGCCGGGAGGACCTGCTGGCCTTGGGAGTCATGCGACGGGA
>JAYTGI010000139.1:0-2031 GCA_043733605.1 Demequina sp.
AGGAGCTTTCCACCGCAACGATCTCTACCGATGACATCGACGCTCGAGAAGTGGCTCGCCAGATAGACGAGCTGGAGGTCAGATGAGCATCGTTGTCCCTGTCAGATCAGCCAGGCCCTACGACGTGACAGTGGGTTCCGGGCTTTCGGAAGCCTTGGCCGCCGGGCTTCCAGGAGACGCCATACGGGTGCTCATTGTTCACTCCGGCCCCTTGGCGGTGAGCGCCGAGGCTCTCCGAGCGGTGATCGAGAACACCGGTAGGCATGTGGTCATGGTCGAGGTGCCCGATGCGGAGGAGGGCAAGACGGCTGAGGTGCTCGCGTTTTGCTGGCAGGTGCTCGGCAAGAGCGACTTTTCGCGCACCGATGTGGTGGTGGGCCTTGGCGGCGGGGCCGTCACGGACCTTGCCGGGTTTGTGGCCGCCACCTGGCTGCGCGGCATCGCCGTGATCCAGGCGCCCACGTCGCTGCTTGCCATGGTGGACGCGGCGGTGGGGGGCAAGACTGGGATCAACACCGCAGAGGGCAAAAACCTCGTGGGAGCGTTCCACGAGCCCGCCGCGGTGTGGTGCGATGTCGACCACCTGGTGAACCTCCCACGGCACGATCTGGTCGCGGGCCTGGCCGAGGTCGTCAAGGCGGGATTCATTCGTGACACTGCGATTCTCGACATTGTCCAGAGCAACGCCTCCTTGCTGACCGCGGCGACACCCCAAGAGGGCGAGCGCGGCGCGTCTGGCGCCGATGAGCGGACGCTCGATCCAAAGGCTCTACCTGTGTTGACCGACCTCATGGGCCGTGCCATCCGCGTCAAGGCCGAGGTCGTTGCGGCTGACCTTCGCGAGGCCGACCTGAGGGAGATCCTCAACTATGGCCATACCTTTGGCCACGCCATCGAGTTTACGGAGCGCTATCGGTGGCGACACGGCGCGGCGGTGGCCGTGGGCATGATGTTTGCGGCCGAGCTCGCACGCCTGAGCGGCAAGCTGTCCGAGTCCGACGTGGAGCGGCACCGCTCGGTATTGTCATCGCTTGGTCTTCCCACCACCTACGCCGCCGGACGCTGGGACGCACTACTGACCGCCATGCGGCGCGACAAGAAGACCCGCGGAGATCTTTTGCGGTTCGTGATCTTGCAGGGAATCGGGAACCCGGTCCGTCTCGAGGGTCCCGACCCTGCGCTCTTGGTCGCCGCGTACGGCGCCGTGACGCGTTGATCGCTACCGACCGGGTCGGCAGCGGGAACGTCCTGAGCGTTCGCGGGCTGGGCGCTACTGGGGAGCGGTCCACACCGCCGAGGATCCCCACGGCGTGAGGGGCACCCGAAGGCGGCCCTCGGCCTCCGCCTCGGGCCAATCGGCGGGCCCCACCACGAAGCCGTTGCCGTAGTCGCCGTTCGTGGGAACGACAGTCGCGACGTCAGCGAGTTCGAACTGGAGTTTGTTCCTATCGATACAGGGCAACAAGTCCGCGGCGATCGTCACCGATTTCTCGGGATTCGCCTCAAAGAATGATGAAATCGTGGAGGCCGCGCGTACCCCTGACTCGAACGGATCCACCCGGACCGCGTCGGTCATCAGGGTCGCGCTGGTCGCCACGAGCAGGGCCGCGGCGATGCCGACCTTGGCCCACCTGCGCGAGAGCCACAAAAGGAGACATCCGACGACAGCGACCGTGCCTGCGACGGCGAGCCCGAGGCGGTCGTCTCCCGTGGCGGGCGACAGGAAGGGCTCAAGCCCTGGCACCGCGAAGGGTATCCACTTGGAGTCTGGGGAAATGTGCGGCAACACCAGAGCGCCGTAACCGGCTATGACTGCGATCGACACGAGCAGCGCGATGGTCGCAAGCCGTCGCGAGGCCCTGGTCCACAGCGTGGTGGCCCCAAGCACGGCCACTGGCACCACGAAGGGATCGAGGTAGCGGCCGAACAGAGTGATGTCGAACCGTGCGCCCAGATCCGATGAGGCGGCGAGTACGGCGACGAAGAACGCCGCCTGGACGACGGCCATCGTGCCGAGCCACCACCACGCGC
>JAYTGI010000140.1:0-5862 GCA_043733605.1 Demequina sp.
GAGGAGCCGCGCCGCCCTTACGACAGGGTGGCCCTCACGTCGTACTTCACCGGCCGCCAACCCGAGGACCTCGAGCTGGGCGACCGCGCGTTGTGGGACGACCCCTTGGTGACGCTCAAGCGCGATCACCGCGTGACAGGAATCGACCGCGAGGCCCGCACCGTCACGGCGGCCGACGGCTCCGTCGAGCAATACGACCACCTCGTCATGGCCACGGGCACCTACGCGTGGGTGCCTCCCATCAAGGGGGCCGACCTGCCAGGGGTGTTCGTGTATCGCACGATCGACGATGTCGCGGCAATCCGCGGCTATGTCGAGAACCTGCGCGCCGAGCGCGGCGGCGTGAGGGGCGGGGGCATGAAGGGCGGGGGCATGAGAGGCGGTGGCGTAAGAGGCGGTGGCGTGTTGCGCGGCGCTGTCATCGGCGGCGGACTCTTGGGCCTCGAGGCGGCGGGTGCCCTCCAGGAGCTAGGGCTCACGTCGACCGTGATCCAATCGGGCCCCCGCCTCATGGACGTGCAGGTCGACGCGGCAGGCGGGATCGCCCTCAAGCGGCTCGTCGAGGCGCTCGGTGTGTCCATCAAGGTGGACACGCAGACGTCCCGCATCGTGGCCGGGCGCACGGGAGGGGTCGCGTCGCTCTCCTTCGCCGGCGGTGGGGAGATGGCGACCGATGTGGTGATCGTGGCCACGGGAGTGCGGCCGCGCGACGAGCTCGCGGTGGCCGCGAGACTTGAGATCGGGCCGCGCGGCGGGATCGTCGTCGACGACACGTGCCTCACGGCGGACCCCGCCGTCAGCGCGATCGGCGAGGTGGCCTGCATTCAGGGTTCGTGGATCGGGCTGGTCGCTCCCGGAAACCTGATGGCCGAGATCGCGGTCGATCGCCTGCTCGGCGGTACCTCGACCTACCCGGGGACGGACACGTCGGCCAAGCTCAAGCTGCTAGGCGTGGATGTCGCGAGCTTTGGCGATGCGTTCGCAAGGACGCCAGGCGCGCTCGAGATCGTCTTCGCCGACCCTGTGGCGGGCGTGTACAAGAAGCTGGTCCTGACGGACGATGCGCGCGTGCTGCTTGGCGGCATCCTCGTGGGCGACGCATCCGCATACTCGAGCCTGCGCCCCATGGTGGGCGCCGCGCTGCCAGGCGACCCATCGGCGTGGCTGCTCCCCGAATCCGCGGGGCCGCGGCCCCAGCTCGAGCTGCCCGACGCCGCGACCGTCTGTTCGTGCAACAACGTCTCCGCAGGCACCATCCGCGGAGCGGTGACCGATCACGACTGCCACGACCTCAGCGCGGTGAAGGCGTGCACGCGCGCGGGCACGTCGTGCGGGTCGTGCGTGCCGCTTGTGAAGAAGATCATGGGCGCCGAGATGGCGAAGGCAGGTCTCACGGTCTCCACCGCGATGTGCGAGCACTTTGCGATGAGCCGCGCGGAGCTCTTCCAGGCGGTGTCGGTCGCTGGCATCGAGACGTTCAGCGAAATCGTCGGCCGATTTGGCACAGGGAGCGGTTGCGACATCTGCAAGCCGGCGGCGGCCTCGATCCTGGCGAGCCTCTATAACAAGCACGTGCTTTCCGAGGGCAGGGCGGCGCTCCAGGACACGAACGACCGCGTCATGGCCAACCTTCAAAAGGACGGCACGTACTCGGTCGTTCCGCGCATCCCAGCGGGCGAAATCACACCAGACAAGCTCATCGTGATCGGCGAGGTTGCCAAGGAATTCGACCTATACACCAAGATCACGGGCGGCCAGCGGATCGACCTCTTCGGCGCGAGGCTCGAGCAGTTGCCAGCGATCTGGGCGCGGCTCGTCGACGCGGGATTCGAGTCTGGACACGCGTACGGCAAGAGCCTGCGCACCGTGAAGTCGTGCGTGGGGTCCACCTGGTGCCGCTTTGGCGTCCAGGACTCGGTGGGGATGGCGATTACCCTCGAGGAGCGCTATCGGGGACTGCGCAGCCCCCACAAGATCAAGCTGGGCGTGTCTGGTTGCGCGCGCGAGTGCGCTGAGGCGAGGGGAAAGGACGTGGGCGTCATCGCGACAGACAAGGGATGGAACGTCTACGTGGGGGGCAACGGCGGGTTTGTGCCCAAGCATGCGGAGCTTTTCGCCGAGGATCTCTCCGACGACGAGCTCATCACCGTGATCGATCGCTACCTCATGTTCTACATCCGCACCGCCGACCGCTTGCAGCGCACGGCACCGTGGCAAGAGGACTTCGAGGGCGGGCTGGAGCGGCTCAAGGAGATCATTCTTGAGGACGCCCTGGGCATCTGCGCTGAACTCGACGCCCACATCAAGAGTCATGTGGGCACGTACGAGGACGAATGGGCGGCGACGCTGGGAGACCCCGAGCGGCTCAAGCAGTTCTCGAGCTTCGTCAACCGGCCGGACACTCCCGATCCGTCTCTCGCGTATGTCGAGGTGCGCGGGCAGCGTCGGCCAGCGACGCAGGAGGAGCGCCGGTCGGGCGCCATCCTCATCGCCCCCATGAGGCTCGAGGTGCGGTCATGACCTTCACGATCTCGAACGCACTGCTTACAAGGGTCTGTGACCTCGCCGACCTCACGCCCGACCTGGGCGTCGCCGCGCTCGTTGACGGCACCCAGATCGCACTATTTTGCCTGGCAGACGGGCGAGTGTTCGCCGTGCAGAACCTGTGTCCGTTCTCGGGGGCGCACGTCATGTCGCGCGGAATCACTGGCTCGAGGGCAGGCGTCCCCACGATCGCGAGTCCCGTCTACAAGCAGGTCTTCGACCTCGAAACGGGCGCCTGCATCGCGACGATGGACAAGGAACCGGTGTCCGGAATCGAGCCCGACTTGGCGACCTACCCCGTGACCCTCGATGATGGGGGCGTGTTCATCACCCTGTCGCGAGCGACTTAGCCGTGTTCCTGTCCCTCGATATGCGCGCGCGGCGAGTCGTCGTCGTCGGCGCGGGGGCGGTGGGCGGCCGCAGGGCAAGGATGCTTGTGAACGATGGCGCCGATGTCGTTGTGGTGTCACCCTTCGCCTCGGCAGAGGTCGAGGGCATGGCTTCGGGCGGCAAGCTCGCATGGATTCGGCGCGCCGTGCAGCGCTCCGACATCGACGGCGCGTGGCTTGTGATCGCGGCCACCGACAACCCGGTGGTCAACGCCGACGTCACGGGGTGGTGCGGGGAGCAACACGTCTGGTGCGTCAACGCATCCGACGCCCAGCACACGCCCGCGCGGGTCGCGGCGCAGTCGGCGCACGGTGACCTCGCGATAGGCGTCGTCTCCTTGGGGGCCGCCGACCCGCTGCGCGCACGGCGCGTGCGCGACGCCTTGGCGATGGCGGTCGATGCCGGGGAGTTCGACCTGCGCCACGTGCGGGTGAAGTCGGGCAGGGTGGTGCTCGTCGGTTCGGGCCCCGGCGCAGAGGATCTCATCACCGTGCGCGGAATGCGGTTGCTTGCGGAGGCCGACGTGGTGGTGACCGACAGGCTGGGCGCCACGGGGCTGCTCTCCGGTCTGCCTCCCGAGGTCGAGATCATCGATGTGGGCAAGTCGCGAGACAACCACCCCGTTCCGCAACACGAGATCAACGACATCTTGGTCGACAGGGCGCGCAAGGGTCTCACAGTGGTGCGGCTCAAGGGCGGCGACCCCTTCGTCTTCGGCAGGGGAGGCGAGGAGGTGCACGCCTGCCTGCGCGCGGGCGTCACCGTGGAGATGGTGCCAGGGGTGACGTCGGCGATCGCCGTGCCCGGGCTGGCGGGCATCCCGGTGACCCAGCGCGGCGTTGCGGCCACCGTCGTGCTGACCTCGGGACACGCGGGACCCGACGACACCGTCAGGGCGGCCCTTGGCGCGGGTGCCACGGTCGTTGCCCTGATGGCCGTCGCGTCGCTCGACAAGTTCATCGTCGCTGCACAGGAGGCGGGCGCGAGCCCAAACACCCCCGTCGCGATCATCGAGAATGGGTCGACTCCCCGCGAACGCGTGACGCGCACCGTGCTGCGGGACGCAAGCCGTATTGCGGACGAAACGGCCGTGAAACCTCCTGCGGTTATCGTCATCGGAGGGGTGGCGCTCGATGGGCTTTTGGCCTCCGAGGTGGCGTCGACCGCGCGACCGTAGGGAGGGCACATGAGCATTCAGGGTGAACCCCTCACGGGTTGCGTGATCGTGATCACCGCCGACCGTCGCAAGAGGGAACTCGCGGCCGCCTTGCAACGCCGCGGCGCGACCATAGCTCATGCGCCGGCGCTGTCGACCATTCCCCACGTCGACGACGCCCAGCTCGTCGCAGACACGCGCGCACTGATCGCCCGCCCGCCAGACGTCGTTGTCGCCACCACGGGGATCGGGTTCAGGGGCTGGATCGAGGCCGCCGATGCCGCGGGAATCGCGGACGACCTCATCGAGGCCCTGCGCGGCGCGCGGCTGGTCGCCCGCGGACCCAAGGCGCGGGGCGCCATCCAGGCCGCCGGCCTCGAGGCCGACTGGGTCGCCGAGTCGGAGACGGCCACCGAGCTGAGGGACTACCTGCTCGCCGAGGGGGTTTCCGGGCTTCGGATAGCCGTTCAGCACCACGGCAATGGTTCGGATGGCCTCGACGAGGCCTTCGCCGCGGCGGGGGCCGATGTTCAGAGCCTGCTCGTCTACGGTTGGGGACCCCCCGCCGATCCGGCGCCGCACCTTGAGTGGCTCGACCGCGCTGCCGCTGGCCAGGCCGACGCGGTGGTCTTCACGTCCGCCCCCGCCGCGGAGCTGTGGCTCGCGGGCGCGCGCACCCAGGGCGTCCTCGACGCGATCGTTCAACGCACCGTCGACAAGAGGCTGTGCGTCACCGCCGTTGGTCCCGTGACCGCGGCGCCGCTCGAGGCCGCGGGCGTGGTCGTTTCCTATCCGACGCGGTGGAGGCTCGGGGCCCTGGTGAGGGAGCTCGTTGAGCACTTCAGCGAGAACACGGTGGGGATTCCCACGCCCGATGGGGTGCTGGTGATGCGTGCGACCGCGGCCGTGCTGGACGGCGAGGTGCTGCCGCTGACGCCCACTGGGCTCGAGATTCTGCGCGTTCTTGCGGGCGCAGGGGGGAACGTGGTTCCCAGGGAGGACCTCGCGGATCTGCTGCCTGGCGGGCAGGCCTCGAGCCATGCGGTGGACGCGGCCATCAACCGCCTGCGCGAAAACGCGCGGTCACGATCCCTTGTCCGCACCGTGGTCAAGCGCGGCTACGCGCTGGCGGTGAGCGTGTGATGACCGCCGCCCCCATCCTCATCGGTTGTGCTCACGGGACCAAGTCGCCCTTGGGGCGCCAGACCATCAAGGGCGTTCTCGACGCGGTGCGCGTCGCGCTCCCAGGGGTCGACGTGAGGGAGGCGTACGTCGACGTGCACGGCCCGTTCCTCGCCGACGTCGTCGCCCACATCGCCGTCGCCGAGGAGGGCGTCTCCGCCGTCGTGGTGCCCTTGCTCCTGGCGGGCGGCTACCACGTCTATCACGACATCTCCGAGGCGGTCGGTGACAGGCCGGACGTCGTGGCGGCGCCCGCGCTCGGGCCGGACGAGCGGCTCACGGCCGTGGTGCTCGATCGGCTGCGCGAGGCGCACGTCTCGAAGGACTCGACCCTGGTGCTCGCCGCTGCCGGGTCTTCCGATGCGCGCTCTCAAGCCGACACCGCCACCGCGGCGGAGATGCTGCGGCGGGCGTGGGCGGGGCCCGTGCGCGTGGCGTTCGCGGCCGGGCATGAGCCATCGGTGGCAGACGCCGTGCGGGCCGCCCGTGAAAATGGCGAGGACGGCATCGTCGCCATCGCGTCTTATCTGCTGTCGCCTGGGGTGTTCCAGTCCCGCCTGCACGAGGCGGGCGCCGACGTGGTCACGCTC
>JAYTGI010000141.1:0-5862 GCA_043733605.1 Demequina sp.
TGGAGTGGGCAGCCGACGACAGCGGCGGCACACTCGCCGATGCAGTGAGCGCCGCGCTACGCGTGATGGCCCCGGGCCTGCCCACCGGAGAAGCAAGATGACCGCCGCGTTGACGTTGGAGGCCGCCACCAAGACGTACGGCGATCTTCACGCGCTCGCCAGCCTCAGCCTGGCCGTCGAGCCGGGCGAGATCCACGCGATCGTCGGTCTCAATGGCGCTGGAAAGACCACCGCCATGAAGGCGGCCGTTGGCCACACCGCGCTCGATGCGGGTTCCGTTTCGCTGTTCGGGGTGCCAGCGGCCGACGCAGGCGCACGCGAGTTCGCCAGGCTCGGCTTCGTGATCGACCAACCCTTCGGCTACCCCGAGCTCACCGTCAGCGACAACATCGTGCATGCGGGCAGGCTCCATGGACTCGGGCGGCACGAGGCGACGGCCGCCGCGAGCGAATGGATTGAACGGCTTGCGCTCGACCGCTGGGCGAACGTGCGGGCCCGTGCGTTGTCGCTCGGGAACCGCCAGAGGCTGGGCCTCGCGTGCGCGGCCGCCCACGAACCGAACCTGCTCATCCTCGACGAGCCGACAAACGCGCTGGACCCCGCAGGCGTGCTGCTGCTTCGCGACGCGCTCCTTGCCACCGCCGCCAGGGGGGCAGGGGTGCTCGTCTCGAGTCACCACCTCGATGAGGTCTCCCGCATCGCTGCCCGCATCACTGTCATTCACGCGGGCCGCGTCGTTGGCTTGCTCGAGCCGGGTCAGGTGGACCTTGAGCGGCGCTTCTTTGACGTGGTGAGGCTGTGGGACGTCGAGCACGCCTCGGATCTCGCGTCGGCCACGAGGAGCGCAGCGTGAACACCGCTCTTGCCCTCACGTGGGCCACGTTCTCGCGCTCCCTCACTGCGCGCATCGCGACGGCCCTCGTGACGCTCGTTGCGCCTGGGTTCGCGATCGGTGGGGTCGCGCTCGCCCGCTCCGGCGCGATCACTGGCCCTTCCGCGGTCAAGTTTGCGCCATTCGCCGTGGGGACCTTTGCCGAGGCATCGTCCCTACTTCTTGGGCAAATTCTGACCGTCGTGATGGTGCTGGCCGCGGGCTTCGCTACGGCCTGGCTGTTTGGCCGCGAGTGGGCCGACAAGACCATCGGCTCGCTGTTCTCCCTGCCCGTCTCGCGCACCGCGATTGCGTGGGCCAAGGTCGCGATCGCTTCCGCTTGGGTGCTCGCATGCGTCACCTTCGCCGTCGGTGCGGCGACGCTCGTGGTCGCGGGGGTCGACGCCTCCCACCTCGACGCCGCGACCTGGCGCGTGCTCGGCCTCGACTGGGCGGCAGGGACGATGATGGGCCTCCTCGGGATTCCTTTTGGCTGGGTCGCCATCGTGGGGCGCGGCTACCTGGGGGCGCTCGGGGGCATCATCGGGGTCACGGCCGTGAGCCAGATTCTCGCGAGCCTCGGCGTGGGCCGCTGGGTTCCCTACGTCGCGCCCGCCCTGTGGGCCGGTACGGGAGGCGATGAGGCGTCGTCGGGCATCGGCGCCGTGCACCTGCTCTGGGCCCTCGCCTTCGCGGGGCTCGGCGCGTGGGCGGCAGTGAGCGCGTTCGCTCGGGCGAGGCTCGACTGATCGACTAGGTGGCGTCGCGGCGGTACCGCTCGGCGACCGTGCGCTCCGCGAGCTTTCCGTAGAGCGCGTACTCGCCGTCTTCCCCGGCCTCAGCGAGCGGATAGAGGTTCGCCTTCCAGTCCCACAGCACCCAGCCGCCCACCCAGTCGCGCCTGTCGCATGCCGCGAACATCGCCTCGTACCAGTCGCGTTGCGCCTCTTGGCTGATGGCGCCGTCGAGGGTCCACGAGTTGGGAAGGTGCTGGCTGCCCTCCCTGGACATCGCGCCCGCCTCCATGAAGAAGAACGCCTTGCCCTCGCGTCGCACCACGCCTTCAATGCGGTCGAGCTGCGCGTCCCAGTCGTCGATCGGGTAGTAGCCCGAGGAAGAGATCACATCAACCGCGTCCCACCAGGTCACGTTCGACTCCTGGTACTTGTCGCAGTTGTACGTCACGATGCCCGAGTAGACCTCGCGGACCGCCGCAACGACGGCTCGCCACTCGTCGGCCCTGCGATCCGTCTGGACCATCTCGCAACCGACGCAAAACATCTCTGCGCCCTCCGACTGGGCGATGCGCGCGTAGTGAACGATGAACTCGGTGAAGCTCGCGAACCACTCCGACCACTTGGGTTCACAAGGGACATCGACGTCGAAGAAGTTGATGTGCGCGCGCCACGTGCCGTCGGTGACGTTCAGGATCGGCTTGAGGATCACCCGCTGGCCGAGCGCCTTCGCCTCGCGAATCGCCCACACCACCTCGTCGTCGGTCACAGTAGGCGCCTCGCGGAACTTCACCTCCGTGCTGAAGGCCGTGTCTTGCCACGCCGCGAAGGCCACGCAGGTCCAGGTGGTGCCGACGCGCTCGGTCATGAGCCTCATCGACTCGGCGGCTGCGGGCGTGGCCCACTGCCCGCGGGTCCCCACCCACCCCCATGTGATTCCGTGGACGGGGAACCCTGCTGGCGCGTCGGTCATGTCCCCACGGTATCCGCCGCTACGCGGACTCGCGCTGGAAGACGCGGGTCCCTGCGAGCAATCCGACCACCACGAGCGCGATCGTGAGGGCGATTCCCCACAAGGACGTCGATGACCCGAGGTCTCCCCTGAACATCGCGCGCACGCCGTCAATGATGTGCTTGAGCGGGTTGGCGTCGGAGACACGCTGGAGCCACTGCGGCGCGAGCGTCATGGGAAGGAAGATTCCGGAGAGGAGCGCCACCGGCAGGATGATCCCGTTGAGCAGGGGCGCAAACGCGTCCTCGCTCTTCAATTTGAGCGCGACGGCGTAGCTGAGGGACGAAAAGCACGCTCCCAACATTGCCACGGTCACGATGCCGACCCCGAGTGCCCACCACGGCGCCCGCAGTCCCATCGCCAGAGCGGCCGCCACCAGGATCGAGCCCTGCACGAACAGCACCAACACGTCGCGGGCCACGCGCCCGATCAGCAGAGCTGCGCGCGGTGCGGGCGTGACGCGCATGCGCTCGATGACTCCCGACCTCCACTCGGAGATGAGGCCAAAGCCCACAAAGCTCGCGCCGAACATGCCCAGTTGAACCAACAGTCCTGGCACAAACACCTTCCAGGCATCTCCGCCGAAGTTCGGGTTGTTGGCGGCGACGCCCTTGAGCAGAGGCCCGAAGAGGGTGAGGTAGAGAACGGGCTGGAGAAGGCCGAATACCACCCACACGGGCTGGCGCAGGCTAAGTCGCATCGCCCGAGAGAAGACGGTCCAGGAATCGCGGATGAGGATCATGGGGTTGCCTTTCGATTCAGTAGTTGTAGTCGGCGGAAGTCATTCGCCGGTCGCTCATTGCCGGTGCGCCATGGCCGGCCCCTAGTCACCGTCGCGCAACGAGCGCCCGGTGAGCGTGAGGAAGACGTCGTCGAGCGTCGGCCGCCTGACGGCGACGCCCTGGACGTCGATGCCCGCCTTAGCGAGACCGGCGAGGAGCGAGGGGAGCGCCCTGCCGCCGTTAGCTGACGTGAGGTGGACCTCGCCGCCGCTTGAGTCGCCGCCCTTGGCCTCCGGCTGGGAATCCGCCACGAGGTCGGCTGCGGCCGCCACGGTTCGCTCGGCGTCCTCGGGAGCGATCGTGAGGACCACTTGGTCGCCGCCAACGCGCCGCTTGAGCTCTTCGGGCGTGCCCTCGGCCACAATCACGCCGTGGTCGATGATGAGGATGCGATCGCACAAGGCATCGGCCTCATCCATGTAGTGCGTGGTGATGAAGACGGTGGTTCCGTAGTCGTCGCGCAATCGCGCAATGTGGTGCCACAGGTTGGCGCGCGATTGCGGGTCGAGGCCCGTCGAGGGCTCGTCCAGGAACACGAGCTTGGGCTCGTGAATGAGTCCCATCGCGATGTCGAGACGCCTGCGCTGGCCTCCTGAGAGCGAGCCGCACTTGCGCGTCCACACGCCCTCCAGGTCGAGGTCCGCAAGCAATTCCTTGCCACGAGCGCTCGCGACCGCGGGATCGATTCCGTAGAGTCTGGCGTGATCGACCAGCTCCTCGCCCACGATCGCCGACGGGTCGGTGGTCCCCATTTGAGCCACGTAGCCGATGCTTCTTCGCACGCCGACAGGATCGGCGCGAAGGTCGTGGCCCGCGACGGTGGCGGTGCCACCTGTCGGGTTGAGAAGCGTGGTGATCATGCGCAACGTCGTGGTCTTCCCCGCGCCGTTCGGACCGAGGAAGCCGACGATCTCGCCCGGCTGGACAGTGATGTCAACGCCCTTGACCGCCTCGACGGTGGTGGGTGCGTCCTTGCCGCGAGCGCGGATCTTGTACGTCTTGGCGAGGCCGCGCGCCTCGAGAATGGCAGTCATCGGGAAACGCCTCCGGTATGGTTATCTTAAGTAGTCGTTATCTTAGGAATCGAGATATCGGAATGTCAAAAGAAGAGCGCCAACTGCTGGCCCGGACCTTGGGGATCGCGTCGCGCGAGGCGACGCGCGCGAGCGCCGCGATGGACGAGGCCGTCGTCGCATTCATGGGCATCAATGCGACCGATGGACGCGCTTGCGACGTGCTTGACCAGTATGGAGACCTCACCGCGGGCAACCTCGCGGAACACCTCGGGCTCACGACAGGCGCAGTGACCACCCTGATCGATCGGCTCGAACGCGTGGGCATGGTCGAAAGAGTACGAGACGCATCCGACAGGCGCAGGGTGATCGTGAGGGCCACCGCCGGGTCACGCGAAATCTTCGCCGCCATCTACGAGCCCTTCAAGAAAGCCTGGCTAGACCTTGGCAGCCAAATGACCGACGATGAGTTGCGCGCAGCCCGGACCTTCCAACGCTTGTCCAGGGATCTCAATGCAGCATTCGCGGAACTCTTGCGCGAGGTCGAGCCGCCCAAGTCCGGCTCAAACAAAGAGCGCGCCGACGCGGCTGCCGTGCGTCTTGAGGCGTTTGACGTTGGCCACTTGCATCTCAAGCGCGCCGACGACGAGTAGGACAAGGGGGCCCTACGTCAGGCGGCTCTTGACCCACGCCACGACCGCATTCGCGTGCCCGTGGCCTAACGAGTGTTGAGCCTTGAGCCACCCGACCACTTCCATGTGAGGTGAACCTTGCTCCAGGCGTTCACCCGCGAGGTTCACCCACTCTTGAACAGGGCGCCCATAGGTCTTTTCGATACTCGCGAAGTACGAGCGAGGACCCTTGAGGGTCTCACCTGGCTGGAATGGAGGGACCACGAGACGGGGATCTGTCATGTCGACATCTTGCCGGACGGGCCCGATCGACGCACGGGAAACACCGGTTTACGCCGACGCCTCCAAGAACTCCTCTTCGAGCCTGACATACGAGGTCTCCATGCCGCTTGTCATTCCGGTCGCGAGCACCATGTCGCGCACCTCCGCATTCGGGTACGTGATGACGAGGCTGAGCAGCGTGCCGCCCGTGGTGGGAGTGAGGGTGAGCTCGTTGATGGTGCTCGGGTAATCGGTGCCCGTCATGTGCTCGGTGGTCACCGCGCGGTAGGGCGGGCTGGACTCGAGCAGTTCACCATCGAAGCCGAATCCGTCGCCTTCGCCGTCGGGCTCCCAGAAGTACCGGTACGTCTCGCCAACCTGCGCGGCGATCTCGCACACAGGCATCGTCCAGCCGTCTGGGCCGAGAAGCCACTTTTTCATGAGCTCGGGCTCGTGGTGAGCGCGCCACACCTGATCGAGCGTGCCGCGGATCACGCGTGACACCCGCACCTGCGTCCCCGACAGAATCTGAGCGGCCACGGGAAGTGTCGCCGCAA
>JAYTGI010000142.1:0-14814 GCA_043733605.1 Demequina sp.
GTGCGATCAGGATTGAGGCGCGAGAAGCGTCATGACCTCATCGATTGAGGTGGCGTCACGCAACGCCGCAGCGGACTCGGGCTCCATGAGCACGGCCGCGAGCGACTGGAGTATCTCGATGTGCTCCTCGGAGCGAGACGCGATCGCGATGCAGACACGCACATCATTGCCGTCCCAATCGACTCCGTCTAGAAACTGAAGGTAGGCGATGGCCGCGCGCGAGATGTGCTCGCGGCTGGCATTTGTGCCGTGAGGAATGGCGACGCCTTCGCCGATGTAGGTCGAGACGGATTCTTCGCGCTCGAGCATGGCCTCGGCGTACGAGGCGGATGCTGCACCGATATCGGTGAGCACCGCCCCGCACTGCCGCAGCGCGTCCGCCTTGTCCCTGGCAACGAGGCCAAGGCGGACGGCGCTGGGCGTGAGGATCGCGTCGGGATCAGGACTCAAGGTCTTGACCGTTCGCGATCGCATTTTCGACCTTGGCGAAGGCCGGGTCGCCCATGAACACCGCGAAGGGGACAACCACGGCGTTGGGGGCGGTTGCCTGGGCGCGGGATGCCAGGCCGTTGTGACACATCACTACTGAAGCGTCGGCCGGAATCTCGTCGACCGGCGTGTGGACCACCTCGACGCCATACTTCTTCAGCTTCGCACGCAGGGTGCTGGCCACCATGACCGAGCTGCCCATTCCCGCGTCGCAGGCGACCACGACGCGCTTGACGTCTGAACCGTTGATTGATGGCATCGAATGCTCCTTCACTTCGTTGTGTCAGGTGGTTTTACGCTACGCCGCAACGCTCGCGGATACCGGCTCCTCGGCGACGTCTTCGCGCTTTGCCTCGCGACCGAATCCAAGCAGGAAGGATGCGACCGCGAACGAAACGGCTGCAGCCAAAAGGACCTGCATGAACATCACCAGGAAGTTGCCAACGCCGGGAGGCGTGAACGCGATCCAGGCGAAGATGGAACCGGGTGATGGCGGTGCGACCAGACCACCGTTGAAAACGACGCCGATGAGCACGCCGGTCATACCGCCCAAGATGGTGGCTAGGATCAGCTTCGGCTTGGCGAGGATGAAGGGGAAGTACACCTCGTGAATACCACCGAAGAAGTGAATGATCAGGGCGCCGGGAGCGGCCGCCTTGAGGATGCGCGGGCCAAACAGCATGAACGCCACCAGAATGCCAAGGCCGGGTCCGGGGTTGGACTCGATCATGAACAGCAGCGACTTGCCTGCGGAACCCCCGGCCTCGATGGTGCCCAGTGGCGTGAACACGCCGTGGTTGATGGCGTTGTTGAGGAACAGCACCTTGGCAGGCTCGACGACGATCGATGCGAGGGGGAGCAAGGTGTGCGCGACGAGGAAGTCCACACCGCTGCCCGCCCACTCCACCAGACGTGTGATGACGGGACCCATGACGAGCTTGCCGAGAACGGCGAGCGCGCCACCGAGGATGCCGAGCGAGAAGTTGTCGATCAGCATTTCGAAGCCGGGCTTGACCCTGTCCTCCCACAGCGCCTCGACCTTCTTGAGGCACCATGCCGCCAACGGGCCCATGATCATGGCACCCAGGAACATCGGCAGCTGAGAGGGGTCGCCCTCTGCATTGGTATAGACCGCACCTGCGATGACGCCCATGGTCGCGACGACACCGATCACGGCGCCGCGCGTCTGGTAGATCATCTTTCCGCCTGTGTACGCGATCAGGATCGGGAGCATGTACAGGATCATGGGGCCGACCAGCGCATCGGACACGCTCGCGGTCCAGTCCGTCAAGCCAGTCGAGTCCGGATTGAACTTGTTGATCCAGCCGTCCGGAATGAACAGGGCCGTAATCAGACCCCATGCCACGAAGGCGCCGATGTTGGGCATGATCATTGCGGACAGGAATCGTCCTAAACGTTGAACCTGCGCGCTTGCTCCGTTGCCCGTCCGGTTCTTGTTCGCTTGCATATCAGTAGCTGACATGCGTACCTTCCTTTCCTTGCCTCGCGTCGTTGCGAGAGGCGGAGATACTCAATGCCCGTATGGGCCCGTCTTGGTTGACATTCGGCAATCTAGACCCAAACTCGGACATCGTCAAGGGGTAAACGGGCGCTAACGGACATGCACGTTGTCCATTGCTAGAGTTAGCCAGGCGCCAAAGGGCCGCCCAAGGTCGAAGGAACGCTAGTGATACGAGTCGGGGTCGTCGAGGACGACGCGAGCAACCGTCGCGGGCTTCTCGATCACCTGGCGCTCTACTCCAAGGAAAACGGGATCGAATTCTCCATTGCCGAGTTCGCTGACGGCGCCGAACTCGTGGAGTGCTACCGCCCCGAATACGATCTCCTCCTGCTCGACGTACAGATGCCCCGCATGGACGGCCTAGAGGCCGCTCATCGAATTCGCGACGTGGACGCAAACGTCATTATCATCTTCGTGACCAACATGGCCCAGTACGCGATCAAGGGGTACGAGGTCGATGCTCTGAGTTACTTGGTCAAGCCCGTGCCCTACTTCGCCTTCGCACAGGAGATGGGGCGGTCTCTCGCCCGGTTGCAGCGCCAGCAGGGGGACAGCGTGGTGCTCACCGCGGGAAGCACCGTCGCCAGGGTGCCCACCACCGACATCGTCTACGTCGAATCAAACAAGCACCGCATCACCGTGCACACGCTCAAGGGCAAGTACTCATTTAGCGGAACCCTCAAGGCTATGGATCAGGACCTCGATGGCCGCGGCTTCTTCCGCTCAAACTCCTGCTATATCGTCAACTTGCGGCACGTCAGCAGGGTCGAGCAACACACATGTGTCATGACGGGCGGAGACGAACTGCAGGTCAGTAGGCCGCGTCGGCGCGCCTTCCTCGAGGCGCTCGCCGACTTCGTCGGCGGCAAGGCCGTTTGATGAGCGACATCCTGCCCGACATCCCTCGGATCTTCACGGCCCTCGCGGAATGGTCCGCGTGCATGGTGTACATCCTGCTCATGAAGAAGCGCCTCCCGAGGCTCTCGCTGGCTTTGGTGATCGTCGCGGGGCTCGGGCTCCTCACTGGGTTGCAGCTCCTCGCGGAGACGCTCCCGCTGGAGCTGTGGACCCTCGGCATGGCCATGGGCGTCGGCGCGATGTACCTCTTGCTCTACCTGTGCGCCGACGTCTCCCTGCGCGAGGCCGGAGATCTTATCGCGCGCGCCTTTGTGCTCGGGGAACTCGTCGCCTCTCTCGAATGGCAGCTTGACGTGTTCTTCTTGCGCGGTGAGGACGCGACCCGGACGGCGAGCATCGCGCTCCTCGTCTGCATCTACGCGATCGCCTTCGGGACCGCGTACTCGGCGGAGCGCAGGCACTTTCCCAAGGACCACCGCGTGCTCGTCGACAACCGCACGCTCGTGGTGACGGTGGGCGTCGCGATCCTCACCTTCATCATGTCCAACCTCAGTTTCGTCAAGACAAACACCCCCTTCTCCGGGCCCATCGGACCCGAGATCTTCTACATCCGCACGCTCGTCGACCTGTGTGGCGTTGTGATCATGTTCGCGCTTCGCGGTCAGCGGCTCGAGCTCCAGCGGGCCGCAGAGGTGAACGCGTTCAACGTCATGCTGCGCAATCAGCGCGACAGGTACCTCCAGTCCAAGCACGACATCGACGTGGTGAACCGGAAGTACCACGATCTAAAGCACTACATTCACGCGATCAGGGCCGAGACCAACCCCGATGCCAGGGCTGGCTTCATGGACCAGCTCGAGGAGTCCATCAGTGGCTACGAGACCTCCGCGTTGGATACAGGCAGCAATGTGCTCGACACCCTCCTCACCGCCAAGAGCCAGCAAGCGGATCGCATGCAGATCACCCTCGCCGCGGTCGCGGATGGCACCGCGATCGGCTTCGTCGATGCGATGGACCTGGTCACCCTGGTGGGAAATGCGCTCGACAACGCCATCGAGGCGACCTCGTCCCTCGACGACCCCGCACAGCGACTCGTGCGGATCGCCATCTACCGCCAAGGCGGTTTCGCCATGATCAAGGTCGAGAACGTGTTCCGAGGCGTGCTGCAGGTGGTCGATGGGCTTCCACAGACCACCAAGGCAAGTTCTCTCCATCACGGCTATGGCCTCAAGAACATGCGCGAGACCGCGGAGATGTACGGCGGCTCCCTCACCGCCCACGCGGAGGGCGACTGGTTCGTGGTGCGTGTACTTCTGCCGTCGCCGCACGAACCGAGGTCCCGTGACGCCGCACGGCCCCATCGGGACGACCGGCAGGTCAACAGTTAGTCGAGGTCGTTGTCGGTGGCCGCGAGGGCCGATGCGATCGCCATATGCATATCGAGATATTGATATGTGCCCAGCCGGCCCCCGAAGTGCACCATCGGCTCGTCACGCGCGAGCTCGCGATACGCAACAAGGCGCTCCTTGTCGAGACTCGTTGACACGGGGTAGTACGGCTCGTCCTCGCGCGTCGCGAAGCGGGAGTATTCACGCGCGATCACCGTACGATCCAACGGGTAGTTCCGCTCCGGATGAAAGTGGCGGAACTCGTGGATTCTCGTGTACGGCACGTCCTCGTCTGCATAGTTCATGACCGCAGCGCCCTGGAAGTCCCCCACATCGAGTACCTCCATCTCGAAGTCCAGGGTGCGCCATGCCAGCCCTCCCGCCTCGTATCCGAAGTACCTGTCCACCGCCCCCGTGTAAACCACAGGAACCTGGCCGACCATCTGGGAACGGGTGAGCGCACCGCCTTCGGCGAGGAAGTCGACGCCCAGCCTGATGTCGATCAGCGGGTGGTCCACCATGCGCTCAAACCAGGCGGAGTACCCCTGCTTCGGCAGACCCTCATAGAGATCGGAGAAGTACCGATTGTCGTACGAATAGCGCACGGGAAGTCTGGCAATGATCGACGCCGGCAAGTCGCGAGGGTCTGTCTGCCACTGCTTGGCCGTGTAGCCCCGCACAAAGGCCTCGTAGAGGGGACGCCCGACCAGCGACACGCCTTTCTCATCGAGGTTTGCGGGCTCGCGTCCGGCGAGCTCCGACGCCTGCTCGCGGATCAGCTCGCGCGCCTCTTGAGGAGAGTAGGCGGCGCGGAAGAACTGGTTGATGGTTCCGAGGTTGATCGGCATCGGATAGACCTCGCCACGATGGGTCGTGTAGACCCGATGCCGGTAGTCGGTGAACTCGGTGAAGCGTCGCACGTAGTCCCACACGCGCTTGTTCGAGGTGTGGAAAAGATGCGCACCGTATCGATGCACCTCGATGCCCGTGGAGGGATCCGCAGACGAATAAGCATTCCCTCCGATGTGGTCGCGCCGTTCAAGCACCATCACGCGCCGCCCGCGACGTGCCATCCGCTCGGCCACTGTGAGCCCGTAGAGGCCCGCCCCAACCACCACGAGGTCCGTCATGAAAGCACGATCAGTTGAAGTTCAGCGCCCATCGGGCGCTGCGGTACGCCGCCATCGATACCGAGCGTCCCGGCCTGCCCGGCAAGTTGACGAGATACCCAAGTGTGCTCCTCCGGAGTCGCCGATACACTACCGGGTCGTCGCACCTGAGTTCGCGCCATAATTCCACCTTACGGGCGAAGTCCTCGTCACGCCCCGAACGCAGGAGCATGGTAGACGTAATCACGCAGACGATCCGAAGGTGATGCAACAGGTATCGGTAGAGCGCGTCAGGGACGGCATGCGGGCTCACCGGAACATCCATCATCAACCGGTTGACCTTGAGCTGCTGATCGATGCGGCGAATCATCACACGCTCGTTGACCGATTGGTCTGCACGTCCGATGAAGTACCGGTACAGGTCGACGTCCAGGTAGTACATGGTGCGCACGCTCAGTAACGGCTCGTAGACGTAGAGGTTGTCCACATAGAAAGTGTGCTCGGGAAGGCTCAATCCGGACTCCCTCAGCATCTCCGTGCGGTACACGAGTGAGTGCATCATCAGGTACTGGCTGGTACGGAAGCGGCCCACGTCCTCCCACCCAAACACCCGCCGTGCGGGCAGGACATTGCGATACCGGACTGCCCGCTTACGACGCCTACCCACCTTCTCGTACACGAAGTTCGAGACCACCAGATCCACGCCCTCCCCGTCCGCCGCAAATTGACGCAGCGTGTCCAGGAGCGCGGCGAAAGCGTCCGGCTGGACCCA
Source organism: Demequina sp. (assembly GCA_043733605.1). Taxonomy (GTDB): domain Bacteria; phylum Actinomycetota; class Actinomycetes; order Actinomycetales; family Demequinaceae; genus Demequina. Next base: position 6,139 of record JAYTGI010000142.1, read on the forward strand.
GTCGTCCGAGTCGACCACCTTGAAATATGTGCCGCGCGCCACGGCAATTCCCATGTTGATCGTCGAGCCGTGGCCGCCGTTCGGCTTGTGGATGGCCCTCACGATGCCGGGGTGTGCCGCCTCGTAGCAGTCGGCGATCGCCCCCGTAGCATCCGTCGACCCGTCGTCGACAATGAGCACCTCGATGTCGCATGCACCCGATACCAGCAGGGAGTCCACGCACCGCTCGATCCACCCTGCCGCGTTGTACGAAGGGACGATCACGCTCAGAACGGTCATGCCTCTCCTCCGCCCTTATGGCGTCGCTACATCGGGCTCTGTGGAAGCAGCCTCGACCATGCGTTCGTCAAGCGCCTCGGCGGCGGGTTGTTCGGGCTCCCGCTTGAAGATCACCTTGAAGATTGGGAAGAAGATCCAGAAGGCGATCGCACTGTTGATGATCATAGTGACCACATCGGCCGCGGTTTCGCCCGCGCTTCCCCAGCCCCAGGTGTCGATCAAGAGGTCGTAGATCGGCGCCTTGTAGAACCCCTGTGCCGCTGCGGCACCAATCGTGATCAGAATGTACGCAATCACGTACCACGACGCCGCCTTCGCGATCGAGTTGTTTGCACGGAACGTGATCCTGCGTTGCGCGAAGAAGTTGATCACCTGCGCGGCGGCGATGGTGATCTGCACGGCCAAGAAGTAGGCAAGTCCTCCGCCTCCTAGAGGGAGTTCGCCGCCCGGGTAGTCAAAGACGAAGTATTGCGAGCCGTCAACGTTCGAACCGATCGGCCATATCTGGAAGGCCTTATCGACCAGCGACGTGGTGTTGAACGCCACCTTCAGCAGCGGCATCAGGGCCAACTGCAACACGGTAACCCCGTTGCTTAAGAGGAAGAACATCGCGAACTGAGCGACGTTTGGGCGCCTTCGCTCGAAAGCTTCCCACTTGCCGCGGATGGCTTTGATCATGGCTAACTCCTCGACAAATCGGTGGCCGCCGCGTGCGCGCTCTCGGCCAATTCGCGCTCGACGCTCTTGGTCTGGGATCGAGCCAGGAAGAACCCGCGCGCCGCCCCAGTCGTGCCCCGCCAGAAATGGCCGTTGACGATGTCGACCATCGCGTGCGCCATCGGCATCGACACCGCTCCCGCCGTCATCTTGCCCATGGCCCTGAAGGGCATGTTGTACAGAAACAGAAGATTGAGATCGGGCGTACCTCGCCTCTGCGACCTGCGGAGCACTGAGCGCAGTACCCGTGCGCCGAATCGCGCCAAGGGACTGCGCGCGTGGTGCATCGCCAACAGGGGATCGTTCACGCCTAGGTCGCGCTCGGTACCTCCTGCCGATGGCAATTCCCTGCCCAACAGCAGCGAGAAGTCCGCGTCGGAAACGTCGGTGACCTGCGCCGCGGCGTACCACCCGAGCGCAGGATCAGCGGCGGGCGCGGGGCTTCCCGCCACGCGGTAGTCACCCCTCAACCGCACGTCGACCGAGCTCGCACCAATCCTCAACTCGTAGTCAGCTTCGTCCACAGCCCACGCGTTCGAGGCCGTATCGAAACGGCGGAACGTCATGTTGTCGAAAGGCACCCTTACGCTCGTGGTCTCACCGGGTTCGAGGTGCACCTTGGCGAAGCCCTTGAGTTCGGAGTCTGGATGCGCGGGTCCCCCACCCTTGCGGGCGACATACATCTGGACAACCTCGGCCCCCGCTCGTTCGCCGGCATTCGTGAGGTCGAAGGTCGCACCGGCGTCGGTGACGCGTAAGTCGGCGTAACTGAATGTCGTGTAACTGAGACCGAACCCAAACGGGAACCGGACGGGAATCTTTGCGGTCGCGTAGTAGCGGTACCCGACAAAGAGCCCCTCGCGATAGTCCGCGTGCGTACCGTGTGCGGGGAAGCGCCCGTACGTGGGAGTGTCCTCTAGCGCCATCGGGTGGGTCTCGGCGAGCCGGCCCGAGGGGCATTCCGCGCCCGTCAGGATGTCAACCATTGCCTCTGCGCCCGCCTGTCCCCCCAAATATCCGTGGACGACCGCCGAAGCGTGCTCGACCCATGGCATCTCGACAACTGCTCCTGCGGAAAGCACCACCACCACTCGATCGCTCACGGCCTTCACGCGCTCAAGGAGTTCCACTTGATTTTCGGCGAGTCGCAGGTGCTCGCGATCAGCCCCTTCGGACTCGCTGATTTCGTCGAGGCCCAGGTACACCACGGCGACATCGACCTTCGACGCAACGGCCACTGCCGCTTCGGCAAGAGCATCGTCGCGCGTGCCATCGCGAAGGAATCCCTGCGCGTATTGCACGGAGTCAAAACCGGCGGAGTCCCACGCCTCGAGTGCCGTCGGCACTCGGCTTGCATTCACCACCGACGAGCCTGCGCCCTGGAAGCGCGGAGTCGCCGCAAAATCGCCAATCACGGCAATACGGGTTCCCGCCTCAATCGGCAGCGCCGTGTGGTCGTTTTTCAGTAGCACGATGCTTTCGCGTGCGGCGCGGCGCGCAAGGGCGTGGTGCGCGTCAAGGTCAACCTCGCGTGCACGTCCCGGCTCTATGCGACTCACCAGGGCAAGCATCTCCGCTACGCGTGCGTCGAGCGAAGCGGGGTCCAATCGCCCGTCCTCGATCGCGGCGACGATCTCGCGTGCGGAGCCGAGTCCAGGAGACGGCATTTCGAGCGTGCCACCGGCCTCGACGGCAGCGACGGCGTCGTTGCTTCCGCCCCAATCCGTAATCACCGCTCCCGCGAATCCCCACTCGCCTCGAAGGATGTCGCTGAGCAGGTGCCCGTTCTCGTGCGCGTACGTGCCGTTAATGCGGTTGTAGCTGGACATGATGGCCTGCGGCTTGGATTCGCGCACCACGATTTCGAACGCAGTGAGATAGATCTCGCGCAAGGTCCGCTCGTCCACCACAGAGTCGCTCGCCATGCGGCGCGTCTCCTGGCTATTGACGGCAAAGTGCTTGGGGCACGCCGACACTCCTTGAGACTGGATGCCCCGAACGTAAGAAGCGGCAAGCGAACCCGCAAGGATCGGGTCCTCTGAGAAGTACTCGAAACTACGCCCGCACAGGGGACTCCTCTTGATGTTGAGACCCGGCCCAAGCAATACGTCGACACCCTGGGAGGCGGCCTCGGCGCCGATCGCCTCGCCGACCTCTTGCGCCAGAGACGTGTCCCAACTGTTGGCGACTGTGGCCGCCGTCGGGAAGCACGTCGCCGGCTGCGAGGCGTTGATGCCCAGGTGGTCGGACGAACCAGTCTGCCGACGCACTCCGTGTGGGCCATCGGCGAAGAACAGCGGCCGAATGCCCGCGTGTGGGAGGCCCCTGCTCTCCCACGTATTTCGCCCGCTCAGGAGCGCCGCCTTTTCCAGGACGGTCAGATCCTGTGTCATCGAAATCAACTCCGTGAGGATTGGGGTGGCTGGCCGCCACGTGTTGAGCGTGAAGGGTGGCAGGTCACTGTGAGACACCCTTGCAGAGGGGCAACGAGATCGACCGGTGCCCCTTGCTTGACTTCGGCGGCTTCGTTGCCGATCCCGTGCTCACGATGGTCTCCTTGTACACACGGTCCGGCGCGCCTTGGCGTGTGATGATGGGTCGTTATTGAGTCTTCATTGACAGTGCATGTGCCTTCGCGCAATGGAGAGTGCTAAGTCAAGATCACCACGTGTCAGGCACGGTGCGAGCGCGTTTCGCACGACTTGTCTCGATGGGCGCACAACCTGCGGCGACCTCACCGGGGGCACGGTGGATGTGCTGCCGATGAACACTCGAGCGGACACACAATGCACTGTGTGCTGCGCCAGTGGACTCGCGCTGTACCACTCGCGAGCGCCAGGCGGGCAGCGCCGAGTGACACCGGGATGCCGCGCCAGCATCGGCGCGGCATCCCGGTTGTTCGGTTAGGACGACGAGGCTCCCACTGCCCCGTCGATTGCTGCCCCGTCGATTACTGCCCCGTGCCGGTGCCTACGCACTCTTCGCCACACCATGAGGATCCCGAAGGCCACCAGCAATCCCATGAGCGCGGTGACTCCGTACTGGATGTACACCCAGGTGGGTGGCGTGTAACTGACAGTCGCGCCGGGGGCTAGCCCGTTCATGGCGTTGGAGTTGGCGACCGTGAACAAGACGTCGTGGGTGGCATTTCGAATATCGGTCACCGCCTTGGCCGAGCTCGAGTCCGCGAAGGACTTCGACGGCTGGAAGGTCAGTGTCAGGTCCGTCCCTGCACTGATGCCCTGGTTGGGGTTCATGTATGGGTACAGGTTGAAGTCGGAGATCGCGAAGCCTTCGAAGCCCCACTCAGTTCTCAGCACGTTCGTCATGAGCGCCGCCGATCCACCCGTCCAGGTAGCTCCGACGCGGTTGAATGAACTCATGACGCCAGGCGCGCCAATCGTCGCAGTGGAGATCGTCCCCGAGTCGTCCGACAGGTACTCGATGTCCATCGAGATGCCCTTGACGGCCATCTCGAACGGCCGCAAGTACAGCTCTCTCAGGGTCTGCTCGGTCGCAAAGGTGGCGATGCCGTTGTTGAGCCTATTGGTTTCCTGCTCATTGAGCGCGAAGTGCTTGAGCGTCGTGTAAACGCCCTTCTCGCCCGCCGCGTTTGCCACGGCGATCGCCATTGAGCCCGACAGGAGGGGGTCCTCCGAGTAGTACTCGAAGTTGCGTCCGCCGAAGGGAGACCGATGCAAGTTCACCGCAGGCGCGTACCAGCCGTTGATCCCCTTCTGGAGGGCCTCGTTGCCGAGCATGCGACCCATGGCAGCGGCGAGATCGACGTCCCAGGTCTGCCCGATGAGGAACTCGGAGGGATACGCCACGCCGTTGATCGACGAGTTAATGAACGACGAGAACCCCGCGGGGCCGTCGGGCTCAAGCGTCTGCGGCTTGGCGATCGACTCGATCGCGGCCGTCTGGTAGGCGCCGTTGAGCAGCAGGTCCTTCATCGATCCCACCGACAGCGAGTCCAACAGGTCGTCCCACTTGGGGTCATCCTTAGCCAGTCCGCGCAAATCGATGAGCGCGAGGTCCGATCTCTCGCCCGTGACTGGCTTCTCGCCCTCGAAGGCCGCCGCGGCCGCCTTGTGATCCCACGGCGCGAACGCCTCGGCCACCGCGTCGCTCGCGACATACAGGTCGGGACTTGGCGCCTTCGGGAAGGTGCCCGCGAAGTCGGCGCGCGACATCGAGAGAACCTTGCCCTTTTGCTGCGTGGCGCTGAAACGGGCCGACACGTCGTCGAATTGATTGGTCACTTTGGCGAGATCGCTCGACCGGTGGTTGTCGCCGGAATACACGACGTCCGCGTTGACCTTATAGGTGACCGGCTCGGTTCCTGTTGCCACGGTGTGCGAGTCGGTGCGGAGCGTGATCGCGTAATCGCCTGCCTCGAGCACGTAGGCGCGCTTGTTCTGGAAGTCATACGATGCCATGTCCTCCACCGCGAGGTCGATCGTCACGCTCTCGCTCGCTCCCGGTTCGAGGAGCCCGGTCTTGTGGAAACCGCCGAGCACCTGGTCGGACTTCTCGATGCCGCCCGGAGTGTATGGCGCCGAGTAATACAACTCGACGACGTCCTTGCCAGCGACATGACCGGTATTTGTCACCTTGACCGTCACCGATATGGTGCCATCGACGGCGCCTGCCTTGGAACTCACTACCTCCCACTTGAAGTTCGTGTAGCTCAGCCCGTAGCCGAAGGGGTACACAACGGCCTTGTGGTAGTCGATGAAGTTCTCGGCGGCGGCCGTTTCGTAATACCGGTAGCCGACATAGATGCCCTCCGCGTAGTTCACGAAGGCTGCGTCCGAGGTCACGGTAGCGTTCGACGTCGCCTTCTCCAAGGCGGAGACTGGATACGAGACGTGGAGGTTGTTGTAGACAAAATTGCCGAAGTTCACGAAGGTGGGGTCGGCCGTAAAGTCCGCGGCCCACAGGTCGGCCGTGCGGCCGGACGGGTTGACGTCCCCGTTCAGGACGCTACCGATCGCATTAAATCCCGTCGCACCGGGCGAGCCTGCCAGCAGGATCGCGTCAATCTTTGGGTCACTCTGGAGCGCGCCCATCTCCATTGTGGTCGAGGCGTTGACCACGACAACGACGGTGTCAAAGTTGGCCTCTGCCAGGGCGATGAGATCCCGCTCGTCCTTGTTTAGTTCGAGCTGGTGTTGTCCTGGCTTGGCGTTCGGGTCCCAGTTGGTCATGTCTTGAGTGAGGTCACCGCCCTCGCCACCGGGGCGGCCGATGAAGACGACCGCTGCGTCGGAGTAGCCCGCGAATGACGACGCCTGCGCCTCGTAATCGCCCACAGGCATCTCACCGATGTAGTAGGTGGACTTCCCCGGGTTGTCCATCACGATGTCGCTGCGCTTGTTCTTATCTGCATAACCCGCGATCGCCGCAAAGACCTGGTCGTTGATCTGGAAGCCTGCGTTCTCGAGCCCCACTCGCGCCGTCACTGCCGTCCTCGTGTCGACCGACCCCGAGCCTGCGCCGCCAAAGACCGGATCGGCGGCTGCACGTCCGAGCATGGTCACTCGCGATCCCGCGGCGAGTGGAAGGACTCCATGCTCGTTCTTCGCAAGCACGACGCCGCCGTCGGCGACCTTTTCAACGAGCGCCTTGGCCGCCGCATCGACCTCATCGGTGTTCGCGAAGTCGGACGTGTAATACTTCGTGTTCCAGGCCGCAGACTTCTCGGAGTTGGTGAACGCGTACGTGCCGGAGCCCAGTTGGGACTCGACCCAGCCGTTGGCGACGTTGAGGCCGACGTTCGCGACGACGGTCAGCGCGGCGACCACGGTGAGCACGGGAGCCCATATCAGCAAGTACTTCTTATTCGACATCGGCGCCTTGACGGCCGCGCCCTTCGACCGGCGAGCGTTCACGACAAATCTCCTTCAATGCGATGACGTGGTCTACATGCGGGCGCTGTCACCCAGTGATCCGGGGCCGCATGAGCGAGAGTCACGACGGCGGTATCGCCCGCCACCACAGCGGGCACGGATAGTCAATACGGGGTTGGGGTCCGTGCCCCCGTCCGCCTGAAGCTCAGCCGGACGAGCGCGCAACCCTGGGAGGATCCGCTCGGTTACGCGGTGACCTCGGTGATGTTGCCATCCTGGTCGATCTGCCAGGTCTGGCCGGTCGCGGCAGACACTGCCTCGATCACAAACTTCCCGCCGTCAATGGTCACGGTACCGGTGACGCGCTTGGCGGCATCTGTGTGGGCGAAAGGCATGACCATGAGGCCGTACTTCATCGTGGGCACGGTCACATCGCTAGCGAGCATCACTTTCGGCCAGTCCTGCTTGGCGAGCGCGTCCAAGACGGCCTGGCGGGCGGTCTGCAGATCCGTCGCGACGTCGACTGTCGACGGGGCCGTGACAGCGGTCTGGGTGCCCTTGCTGCCACTACCGCTGCTGCAAGCCGTGACACCAGCGAGACCAGTGACGGCGATCAGCAGTCCGAGGCCGGTCGTAATTATCTTGTTGCGCTTCATTTCCGCTCCTTTGGTAAGAGATCGGGCACGGGATCTCCCCCACGCCAGTGGTGCTCGTGGGTGGCCGGCGGCCATACCTCCGGCCACCCACGATCGTTCAGTTTCTTGCTCCTACTTGATGGGTCCCGAGTAGTTGATGCCGAATCCGTAGTCGTAGGCGTTACCCGCGGCGTCGGTGTAGGGCGTCATGTCCTTCGCGACGTCCTCGAACTGCTTCTCGACCGTGTCCATGTTCGCAGGGAACTGGATCGGAAGACGGCCCGAGGGCTCGAACAGACCGAGTGCCACCTCGATGAGCGCCTGGTCAGAGGTTCCGAAGCTGACCAGGATCGCGTTGGAGCCTGGCTCGAACTCGGCAGGGATCACCGCGTTGGATGCCTTGAGCATGGTGACCACAGGGATGTGCTTACCGCTGGCAGCGACGGCGTCCACCGCACGCTTGAATGCATCCAGGTCGGCCTCGTTAGCGATCTTCGACGTTTTGCCGAAGTAGGACCGGTTCTCCTTGGTGCCGTCCGCGAGGATGTCACCCGAGATCGAGACCTTGCGCACGTTGTCGCCATCGGCCGTGTATGGCCGGTACTGAAGCGACATCGGGTAGTAGGTGCCCGTCGCGGTGTCAAAGCCGGAGTTGGCGAACTCGGCGCCCGCCACGGGGCTATGCATGCCTACCAGGACGATGTCCACGTTGCTCAGGTCGGGAGCCGTGTAGCTCACGACCTTGCCATCGGCGTCCAACACGACCTTGTCGGTCACGACCTTGCCGAAGTACTTCGCAGCGACATCGAGGTCCAACGTGGGGCCCTGGGTGTAGGCGGCGGGGCCGAACACGGTCGCGTTGCCCACGTCATAGGACTGGGGGATATACACGGTCTTGCCCGAGTAGTCACCCTTGGCACCCTTGGCAATCACGCCGTCGTTCTTCAGCATGACGACCGACGCGAGCTGCGCCTTGTATCCTGCCGCCATCTTGTCGGCGGAGGCAAGGACCTTTGCCGACGCTGCCGGGTCAACGAAGGCAGACTCGTACAGGCCCACCTGGAAGAACATCTTGAGGATGCGTGAGCCCGACTCCTGGAAGCGGGTTTTAGCGTCGACTTTGACGTCACCGGCGGCTAAGTGCTTGTCCCAGAGGGTTGCCGCCTCAAGCAGGGACGTCGGGTCGTCGA
>JAYTGI010000143.1:0-5841 GCA_043733605.1 Demequina sp.
TGAAGTAGTCGGTGAGCTCGGTGAGCTCGAGGCCAAAGCGCAGGTCCGGCTTGTCGGAGCCAAAGCGGGCCATCGCGTCGGCGAACGTCAGGCGCGGGATCGGCAGCGAGATCTCGTAGCCGATGAGGCTCCAAAGTTCACGCACGATCTCCTCGCCCAGGGCGATGACGTCGTCCTGGTCCACGAAGGACATCTCGACGTCGAGCTGAGTGAACTCGGGCTGGCGGTCCGCGCGGAAGTCCTCATCGCGGTAGCAGCGGGCGATCTGGTAGTACTTCTCCATGCCGGCCACCATGAGAAGTTGCTTGAACAGCTGAGGCGACTGCGGCAGGGCGTACCAAGAGCCCGGTGCGAGGCGAGCAGGAACCAGGAAGTCGCGGGCACCCTCGGGAGTCGAGTGCGTCAGCGTGGGCGTCTCGATTTCGAGGAAGTCGTGGCGGTCGAGCACGCGACGTGCCGCCTGGTTGGCCTTGGAGCGCAGCACCATGGCCTCACGCTGGCGCGGGCGACGCAAGTCTAGGTAGCGGTGCTTGAGGCGTGCCTCTTCACCCACGGTGACGTGCTCGTCGATCGGGAAGGGCGTGGGTGCGGACTCGTTGAGGACCACCAGCTCGGCTCCGACAACCTCAATCTCGCCCGAGGGCAGGTTGGGGTTGGCCGAGCCCTCGGGGCGCAAGCGCACCTCGCCTGTCACCTGCACCACATACTCGGTGCGCAGCGAATGGGCGATGTCCTCGCGAAGCACCACCTGGGCGAAGCCCGACGCGTCACGCAGGTCGATAAAGGCAACGCCGCCGTGATCGCGGCGACGTCCAACCCAGCCCGACAGGGTGACGGTCGCGCCTGCATCGGCGGCGCGGAGGTTTCCGGCGAGGTGGGTGCGGAGCACGGTGAAGCCTTTCGTGATGACTGGGGGTGCCCCGTGAGGGGCGCAGTGCCCTGTGAGGGGCTTGGGCAAGTCTAGCCGCGCACGATGCGTGGCTTGAGGTCCTCAGAGGGGGGGTTCCACGAGTCCGCGTCGGCGGGCGTCTGGTCGCCTGAGCGGATGTCCTTGACTTCCCCATCGCCGTCGGCGCCGCCGACTTCCACGGCAGGAAACCACACGAAAGGGATCCCGCGCTTGTCGGCGTATTGAATCTGCTTGCCAAACTTGGCGGCGCTGGGCGACACCTCGCAAGCGATCCCTCGTGCGCGCAGGCGATCCGCAATGCCTTGAGATGTAGGCCGCGTTTCCTCGTCAATCACGGCCACCAGCACGGCGCTCGGCACGCTGCGCGTCGCAACGAGCAGCCCGCGCGACACGAGCCGCGACACGAGCCTGCTCACGCCGATCGACATCCCGACCCCTGGGAACCCTCCCCCTGCGACCAGGGAGTCGTAGCGTCCGCCCGAACAAATCGAGCCCAGGTCTTCGTGACCCTCAAGCGTCGTCTCGTAGACGGCACCCGTGTAATAGTCGAGACCGCGGGCGATGCTGAGATCCGCCTCGGCAGTACCCGGCACTGCGGCATTGACGGCCTCCACGAGTGCGCCAAGCGCCACGAGGCCCTCCGCCATCAACTTTTGCGCCTCGTCGTCGTGGTGGGTCGGCGTGGTCTCCCACAGGTCGAGGACGGCCTCCCTAAACGACGAATCTGACGACCGGATGCGCGCGAGGTGCAGGATCGCGTCGGCCGCAGCGTCGGAAACGCCCTGCGCTACCAGTTCCTTTGCCACGCCGTCGGGCCCGATCTTGCCAAGCTTGTCGACCGAGCGGAGCGCGCCAGCGACATCCGCGACGCCTACCCCACGGTAGAAGCCCTCGACCAGTCGCCTATCGTTCATGCGCATGCGCGCAGGGGGCAACTCGAGGCTCTCAAGCGCCCTCGCCATCACCACGGCCACCTCGGCCTCAAGGTGGGCGGGGAGATTCTCCCTTGCGACCACGTCGATGTCGGCTTGGTAGAACTCCCTGAACCGGCCCTCTTGAGGGCGCTCCCCTCTCCACACCTTCTGAATCTGGTAACGCCTAAACGGGAACGCCAGGTGCCCTTGACGCTCCTCGACGTAGCGAGCGAAAGGCACCGTCAGGTCGAAGTGGAGGCCAAACTCCGCGGACTCTCCCCCGCGACGCGTGAGGACGTAGACCTCCTTGGAAGCCTCGGCCTCTCCTCCCAATCGCTCAAGCGGCTCGATGGCCCGCGTTTCGATCTGCGCAAAGCCGTGAAGCTCAAAGACCTCGCGGAGGCGATCGATGACATGAGCCTCAACGAGGCGCTCTGCGGGGGTCCACTCGGGGAAGCCTGAAAGGGGCGCTAGTCGCGACATGGCTCCATTGTTCCATTGGAGGCCGCCCGTCAACGCCCAGCGCGCTGGTCACGAACGAGCGACAGTCGCCGCTGGAAGTGGTCAACGCGGCTCCGTGATCGATATCGTGGGTGCGATTGCCAGAGGCGGTACCATCACGGGTGCCTGCTTTAGGCAGCACACGCCCAGTTCGTCGTCCTCACAAAGGTCATCGCCTCATGACGCCCGCCAAGCCCCGGCCCATTCCTCGCCCTCAGGCTCCCTCGCCCGCGATCCTCGCGGCTTACTCGACGCACCCAGTGCGCATCCCCCTTGCCGACGACATTTCGGCTGAGGCGATTGCCTCGGCATCCGCGTTCGGCGCCGTCGAACGCGATCAGGTGATCCTGGTCGAGGGCGACACACGCACCCCCGTGGGTCCCGCGACGGGCGACGCTCCCATCGCGCCGTATGCGAAGGCGTTTATCGAGTTCGCGGCGTCCGTCGAGCGATTCCACGCGCGCCTGGTGGGTGCGGAGCTGAGCCCCAAGGACATCGACGACGCGCTGTCGGGCCTGAAGTCGTCCCTTGAGACTCCCGTGGTCGTTGGCAACATGGCCGCCTTGCGCGCCCGGTTTAGCATCGTCGAAGCCGAGGCCAAGGAGGTCGCCGACAAGGTCCGTGCCGAGCGCGCGGCCGCGCGAGAACTGGCAGCGGTCGCCAGGGAGGTGCTCGTTGCGGAGGCCGAGAAGCTCGCAGCCAAGCCGCTCCCGCAGGTGCACTGGAAGAACGACACAGCGCGCATGCGCGAGCTTTTGGATGAGTGGAAGGAAGCCCAGCGCTCGGGAACCCGCATGGCCAAGGAGGCCGAGCGCGAGATGTGGGCTCGCTTCACCAAGGCCAGGTCCTCGTTCGAGAAGGCGCGCAAGGTGCACTTTGCGCAGCTCGACAAGGAGAATGCCTCCGTCGCGGGCACTAAGGAAGACCTCGTGAGCCGCGCCGAGGCGCTTGTGACCTCGACCGACTGGGACGCGACCGCTCGTCAGTTCAAGCAGCTCATGGACCAATGGCGCACCGCCGGCCGCGGCCGCAAGAGCACAGATGACGCCCTGTGGACACGCTTCCAAGGTGCCCAAGAGGCGTTCTTCTCCACCAAGCGGGCTGCGAGCGAGGCCGAAGAAGGAGTGCTCGCCGCGAACGCTCCTGCGAAGGAGGCCGCCGTCTTGGCCGCCGAGGCGCTGCTGCCCATCTCCGATGTGCGCGCGGCCAAGAAGGAAATCCGCGCCATCCAGGACCGCTTCGAATCTGCAGGCGAGGTTCCTCGTGGCGTCGCTGCGTCCCTAAGCCGCCGCATCGCGGCCGTCGAGAAGGCCATTCGCGACGCCGACCAGGCCCACTGGACGTCCAAAAACCCCGAGATCGAGGCCCGTGCCACCGGGTTCGCAGCCCAGTTGCACGCCGCGATCGCGGACCTTGAGTCCAAGATTGCTGCCGCAACCACCGCCGGAGACAAGCGCAAAATCAAGGATCTCACCGAAGAACTGTCGAGCAAGAAGGCGTGGCTCAAGCAGATCGAAGCCGTGGCCAAATAGGCGCAGCGACGCAGTCCGCCTGACGGAGCGTCGGTCTGACGGAGCGTCGATCTGACGGATTCGCTCTCCACAGATCGCGGCTGCGACCCCCGCGGAACGCGGCAATTGGTCAGACTGCTGCCATGGCCTTGCTCTACGCGACAGACGTGGGCGAGGCTTCGTGGCAGCGTATGGCCCGCGACGGGGTCGTCGTTGTGCTCCGCGCGGGCGTGGGCCATGCGTCTACGACCGAGCGCACCCGCGCTTTGAGGGCGGCTTCGCTCGCCGCGGCCGTCCCACGTAGGGCCACCCTTGCGGGGGCCGCCGCGCTGTGGGTCCACGGTTGGGGGGCCGATGACGCGGCGCCCCGACGCATTGACGTCGCGGTCCCCAGGGGTTGCCACCCAGACCCTCCCGCAGGCTTCTTCACGCCTTGGTGGACATTCGTGACGGACCACGCCGCATGCGCGGCGGCGAGCACTATCGGTGGCGTCTCCGTCACCGACGTGGGAAACGCCGTACGGTCGCTCCTGTCCAAGGGGGATCTCGGCGAAGCAGTCGAGGCCTCGTGGTGGGCGCTATCGGAGGGAAGGATCGACTTCTGTTCGGGAATTGCGGCCATCACCGCCGGTGCCCGTGGATTGCCGCGTCAGCGGGCGCTCGCCGCGTGGAATGCCGTCTGCACGGCCGCAGGCGCCTCTTAGCCGAGACGGTGGTTGCGTTTTGCTCCAGTGATGCGCCGCGCGTCATACACGCCTTCAATCCGGCGCACAGCGCTCAACACGGCACCCAGGTGCGAAGGGTCGGCCATCTCGAACGAGAACGTGTTGAGCGCGACCCTGTCGGAGGTGGTCGACACATGCGCGCCCAAGATGTTGAGGTGATGATCCGAGAGCACCTGGACAACATCGGAAAGCAAGCGGTTCCTGTCGAGTCCCTCAACCTCGATCTGCACCAAGAACGTCGCATCGGAGGCACCGGTCCATTGCACCCCCACGAGCCGTTCGGACTGCGATTGGAGTGCCAACAAGTTGTCGCAATCGGCCCTGTGCACGCTCACGCCGGATCCGCGCGTCACGAAGCCCCTGATGGGGTCGCCTGGGACTGGGCTGCAGCACTTGGCGAGCTTCACCATGACGTCCGTCATGCCCTCGACGGAGACTCCAGGATCACCTCGCCTGGCCCTGTGGGGCTTCCCAGGCCTGGTGATCTCGCTGAGGTCCTCTTCGGCGCCCTCTTGGCCGCCCACTGCGGCGACCATCTTTGTCACGACGTCGGACGGCTGTTCCTTGTGTTCGCCTATCGCCGCGTACAGGCCGTCGACGTCCTCGTAGTGCATCTCCTTGGCGAGCGCCAACAAAGTCGTCTTGCTCATGAGGCGTTGCATCGGCAGATGCTGGCGGCGGATCGCCCTTGCGAGCATGTCGCGACCGGTCTCGATCGATTCCTCGCGGCGCTCGCGTGTGAACCATTGCCTGATCTTGTTGCGCGCCCTTGTCGACTGGACGAATTCGAGCCAGTCCCGCTTGGGGTGCGCGTTCTCGTCGGACGTGGTAATCACCTCGACCGTGTCGCCATTTTCGAGGGTCGAGTCGAGCGGGACGAGGCGCCCGTTGACCTTGGCGCCCACCGTCTTGTGGCCCACGTCGGTGTGGACAGCGTAGGCAAAGTCGACGGGGGTCGCGCCTTGCGGCAGCGGCAGGAGCTTGCCGCGCGGGGTGAACACGTAGACCTCGCCACGGGAGATCTCGCCGCGAAGGGAGTCGAGGAATTCGGTCGGGTCGGCCGTCTCTTGCTGCCAGTCCGCGATTTGCCGCAACCAGCCGGAGTTGTGCGCTTCCACGGGCACCTTCTGGCCCTTGGCGTTCTCCTTGTAGCGCCAATGCGCCGCGTAACCGTACTCGGCTCTCCTGTGCATGTCCCACGTGCGAATCTGCAATTCGATGGGCTTGCCTTCGGGGCCGATCACCGTCGTGTGGAGCGACTGATACAGGTTGAACTTGGG
>JAYTGI010000144.1:0-2016 GCA_043733605.1 Demequina sp.
CACGGTCGCCACGGTCGCCACGGTCACAAACGGCGGCACCCCCGTGGTCGACCCAAACAGCCAAGACGGGATTCTCGCGGCCTGCAGCCAATAGATTGCTACGGCCAGATTGCTACGGCCAGGTTGCGGCCGCGTGTATCCCATCCGCGCGTGTCGACTGGGTAGATCGCCAAAACCGAGCACCACCTGCGGACACGGTGCCGTTGGCGCCCCGACGCGTGCCTACGGCCACTCACGCGAGCCGCAACTTACTGAGCGCCAAACCTCCTCGACTGCCGGAACTCGCTGAGCACGAGAGCTCCCTGAGCACTAGAGCTCCCTGAGCGCGGCGCCCTTCGCCTCGGCGGTGGCGCGCAGCCGGTCCTGGAAACCCCGCATCGCCTGACGGATCGCGGCGGCATCGTCGCCCCCACCCGCACCGAGAATTCGCGCCGCAAGCAGGCCCGCATTGCGCGCGCCAGCGATCGACACCGTCGCGACGGGCACGCCCGCAGGCATCTGCACGATGCTGAGGAGGGAGTCCATCCCGTCGAGGTACGCGAGCGGCACGGGCACTCCGATGACGGGCAGCGCTGTTACGGAGGCGAGCATGCCTGGTAAATGCGCCGCACCTCCGGCGCCCGCAATGATGACTCGCAATCCACGCTCCTCGGCCTCTCTGCCGTAGGCGATCATGCGCTCGGGCATCCGGTGGGCAGACACGACGTCTTTCTCGTACGCGATGCTGAACTCATCGAGCACCGCGGCGGCTTGCTTCATCACCTGCCAGTCGGAGTCGGAACCCATGACTA
Organism: Demequina sp.; assembly: GCA_043733605.1. GTDB lineage: Bacteria > Actinomycetota > Actinomycetes > Actinomycetales > Demequinaceae > Demequina. Next base: position 792 of record JAYTGI010000144.1, read on the forward strand.
TGCCAACGCGTGCGCTCATGCGGCGCCTCCATCCCTAATCCAAGCGGCGGCCTCGGCGGCTCGCCTCCTCACGTCATCGACGCGATCTCCCATGCACGTGACGTGGCCCACCTTGCGGCCAGCCCTCACGCCCTTGCCGTAAAGGTGCACCTTGATGCCGGGGTCCGTCACGCCCGGCCACGCTGTCGCCAGGTCTTCGCGCGAGCCACCAAGCACGTTCGCCATGACCGTCACTGGAGCGAGCGCAGCGGTGCCGCCCAACGGCCAATCAAGAACCGCCCGCAAGTGCTGCTCAAATTGGCTCGTGACGCAGCCTTCGATGCTCCAGTGGCCCGAGTTGTGCGGGCGCATGGCGAGCTCATTGACGAGCAGCCGCCCGCCCACATCGAACATCTCGACGGCGAGCACCCCCGTGACGTCCAGTTCGGTCGCGACCAATCGGCCGATCCGCTCGGCCTCGGACTGTAGCGCGGGCGTGAGCCCTGGCGCGGGGGCGATCACCTCGGAGCACACCCCGTCGAGTTGGATCGACTCGACGAGCGGCCAGAATCTCATCTCGCCCGACGGGCGGCGCGCCACCTGGATGGCTACCTCGCGTTCGTAGGCGACCTTCTCCTCGATCAACAGCCCAGGACCGCCATCGGCGGCTGCGGCAAGCCAATCGTCGGCCTCCGCGGGATTGCGGACGATCCGCACGCCCTTGCCGTCGTAGCCACCCATCGAGGTCTTGAGGACGCCTACGCCGCCGTGAACAGCCAAGAAGGCCTCGACCTCGTCTTCGGACTCGACTGTGCGCCACGAGGGCATGGGCAGCCCGAGTGTGTCCAGGCGCTCGCGCATGGCTATCTTGTCGCGGGCGAATAACAGGGACGATGCTCCCGGCCTCGCTGCGACGCCCGCCTCCGCGGCAAGCGCGAAGACGTCGGCAGGGATGTGCTCGTGTTCCCACGTGATGACGTCAGGTCGTGGCTCCGCAAGGAGCGCCTTGACCGCGTCTGGATCGCCCGGGAGCCCAATGACAGTTTCGTGTGCGGCGAGCGCGGCAGACGCCTCGGCGGATTCGACCAGAACTCGCAGCGTGACGCCCATCGCCGTTGCGGCAGGCGCCATCATTCGGGCAAGCTGTCCGCCGCCCACTACAGCCACTCGCGTCATGCCCCTAACCTACCTGCCACTACGCTCGTGGCTCATGAGCCAAGTAACTCCGGTGCGGCGCGCGAAGACG
>JAYTGI010000145.1:0-5797 GCA_043733605.1 Demequina sp.
GCAACTACGACGTACCAAGCTTGGCTGTTAGGGTCAGACTCTTGGTAGCGAAGCCAACCGTGCCCCGCATACACCGACCCCCCTGCGAGTGAGTCCCAGAGGTGTGCGGGCACGTCACCAGCAGAATTGAAGATCTCAACCTTCACCAGCAGCGCCCTTCTCAACTGAGTTGCCCCGAGCCAGCGGGTTCGCCCCGTTAGGCCAGAGCACGATGATGTTTCCTGTACAACTCGCCCAAAACCGCTGTGACGCGACCGCATCATTACTAGCGCCCCACCGAGATGGGTCGGCGAAGTTGGCCACAGGTTGGCCGTCTGCCATCGAAATCCCTCTGAACACCACTAGGTGGCCTTCCCGACGCCCATCTTGCGGAAAACGGAAGGTGCTCGACACGATTGGGGCCAGGCCTGCGGCCGTGAGGTCCCCGAGCTCTGCCATCTCATCGACTCGTCGCGTGACGCCTGTGAGCCCCCAGGTCTCTGCGAGCCGGACGAGCCCCGAATGGATCCATCCTTGCTCCGAAAATGCTCCTATCTGGAGTCCCCGTTGCAGCATTGCTGCCTGCTCAGGCACCGGCAATTTGTAGTACCGCAGAAGCATCCGGATGCAAGCAAGCCCGCAACACCGCTCGCCCCAAACCTCGGTGCCGCCCTCCGGCAGACAATGAGGGTCTACATCCGGAAAGAAATGCTGCGACAGCCGTTGGACGGGTAAAACCGGTGTAACGCGGAGTTTATTCATACTGCCACCTTCTCCAGCGCCAGATTAACGCGGGCATTGTGGGCCGTGGTGGCCAGGCGGCTCGTCAATAGGGCGGTCAGAAGGAGGAATGGACCTGCGCCTATCCACCCAAATCCCGACGGATGGAGAACCGTGACCGTTAACAGCACTGGTGCGATTGCGTGGGCAAGACCGCGTGCCATTGCGAATACGCTCTGGTATTCACCCTGTGCGTCGTCCCTGGCCAGGTCAAAGCTGAAAGAAAATTCCGCGGAAGAATGCAACAACTCGGCGAATGTATATGTGATTGCCCAAACCAGAAGCACCACTATCGTGAGAGTGCCCTGGGATCGGGCGCTGACCGCCATCAGCAGGCAACTGCCAAGTAATATGCCTCCCGCTCTGCGCACCAACTTCGCGGCATCGAGGACGCCTCCAATACGTGCGCTTACCCGGACCTGGAACAGCACCACCATCGCGGTGTTGATCGAAAATACGACAGAAATGGCCCAAGGTGGTGCGCTCGTTCGCAACACAATCCAAAGCGGAAGCGCGTATGACAAGAGTTCAAAGTGCAGCGTCAGCGCGGCATTCGCCACGCTGACCATGAGATAGTTCTTGTCCCGTAGGGCGGAACGCGGAGCCACGACCGTACCGTCGGTACCAAACTCGGCCGACGATACCGGTTCGGGGTGCGACTTTCGGCGAGGAACGCGGAGGACAAGCAGGGCCGCTAGCCCGAACATGACGGCGTTGCCCGCGATGATGCTGCGGTAGGCCCAGGCGCTGTCTTGCTGCAGGGCCAAGCCTGCGAGCAGCGAACCGGCAGCGAAACCAACATTGGTGGTCGAACGGAGATAGGCGCGGGTCCTCACCCGATCGTTGCCTTTGGCCAGGTCGTGAATCAAAGCACCGACCGTGGCGTTGATGCCGCGGTCGGCGACGGCACCGAACGACGCCGCCACCAGAAACCAGGCGAAGTTGGGAACGAAGAGGTACGCCCCCATCACTGTCGCCTGAAGTGCCAGCATCGACACGTATATCTGTCGCGCGCCCACCCGGTCCGCGAGACGCCCGAGCGGAACCATTACCAGCAACGCCAGGCCAATGGTGAGGGACAATCCTGTGCCCACCTCGGCCAGAGTTAGCCCTATCACTCGTGTGAAGTAGAGGGTGCCTCCAGTGACAAAGAGGCCGACGCCAAGGGTATTGACGAGATTGGCGATGGCGAAGTCTCGTACCGGTGGAGATGCGGGCAGCAACTTCCGAAAGTCAGGAAACGTCACGGCCCGAAGTCACCATCCCTCGGTTCTGTGCGGTTGGTCGAGGAGCGGTGATTGAAGGCGTCATCGCCGCCACCGCCGCACGCGCACGTGCGACAGACTCGCCCTCGTCGCGGCCTTCGGTGATAACCCAGCCGATGTAGTCACTGCTCGAGCGAGCCCCGGCCTGCACGCTGTCACCCACGCCCACGAACATCGAAGCGGCGACGAGTCCGGGGACGGAGGTCACCGAGTTACTTCTTGGCGCACTATCGATCACGCCACCGAGGTCGGAAACAATGTACATCTGGGTAGCGGTGCCGTCAGCGTGGAAAAGGGGCCACGGCTCGTTCAGCAGGTTGCGAACGACCAACTCCATTGCCGAAACACCCAGGACTCGCTCAAGGCAATAGTGAGCCCCTGAGCCGATGAGTCTCGGGTTCAACTCCACCACCCGAAGTCCGTGTTCACCAAGTATCAGTTCAAGATGAAAGGGGCCGGAGTTGTAACCCAGCGCCTCGAGAACCTGGCGGACGAAGGCATCTGCCCCGGCACAGGGTGGCGTTGCGCTGAACGTGATTGCCAGTTCCGCAAAGTGCGGAGGGTCGCTCATGATGCGGCTTGACCAGCCGAGTATCTGCGGGTTGCCCTCGCGATCTACTATTCCTTCCGCGCTGAAGAGAGGGCCTTCGACATACTCCTCGAAGAGCAGGCGATGCTGAGGGCGCACTCCCCGCGGGTAGGCCCGCACTGAGTGGCGCCGCGCCAGCTCCCGTGTTTGTGTGGTGTCCCACACCAGCTCGACATCCCAGCTCGACGCCCCGTCCACTGGCTTCGCGACGCAAGGGTAGCCGATGGGCGAATCGATGTCAGGGTCGTTCGCGTCGCAGACAGCCCACAGGACGTCCGGAACGCCAGCCTGGTCGAGCGCCTGTCGCCCGACGGATTTGTCTCTCGTCAACGCGGGGCTTGCGGGTGTGGGGCCGCCTATCCCGATTTCCGCTGCGGCATGCGCCGCGAGCCCGACAAAACTGTCGACGAGACTTGTGAGGGCAACGACCTGGCCTGGAAGCGCTGCGACTCTGGCCTGAATAACGGTTGCGTCGCGCGTGTCACAAACTTCCCACCGATCAACCAGACCATCCAGTTCTGTGCCATAGAACGCCCGGTCAGCTACGAGGACTGCAGTCAAAATGCCTCGGTCGCGCACTCTTCGCAGCATTTCTTCGCTCGGTCCGCACACTTGGTTGCCCGTGAGCCAGCCATGCCGACCAGGCGCTGACATTACATGCAACTCAAGCGACACGAACCAGAGCGGCTCAGACTGGTCAACCCCGTTACGCATCGACGCCTCGTTCCGCAAACGTCGCCCAATCGGCGTGAACGTCCTTACGTGTCTCCGCTGCCTCGACCACAAGGTGGGCGACGAGGTCCTCGTAGGAGATCCCCGACAACTGAGCGGCCATCGGCAGGTTGCTCTTGCGTTGAAGGCCCGGAATTGTATTGATCTCAAGGGCCCACGGCACGTTGTCTCGGTCGACCAAAAAGTCAACTCTGATGGCGCCGCGGCACCGAAGGAATCCGAATACCTCGCACGACGCCTTGGCCATCGCCTCGAGAGTGACCGGGGGGAGATCTCCGGGCCATTGGTACTCCACTGCGACGGCTCCGACACCCCCGAGTTTGCAGGTCTCGTTGTAGAAGGGGGCCTCCATGGCGCATTCCAACGCTGGTAGAGTGCGGGGCCCTTCTACTGTTTGAAGCACACTGATCGTGATTGATCTGCCGAGAACGAACTCCTCGAGGTACAGATGCTCGAAACCGCGCGCACGTAGCAGCGCCTGTTCGCGGACAAGGTCCTCCGCCTTCTCGATGAGAGAGATTCCGACGCTGCTGCCTCCATCCACGGCCTTCAGCATTGCTGGGAAACCAAAGTGTTGCGCCTGCCGTGACGATTCTGGGCCTAGCGGCATGCTGCGGGGAGTGCGGAGTCCCAGTCTCTCAAAGACAGCCTTGGATGCGAGCTTATCCATGCCGACGGCGCTTGCGAGTACACCACAAGAAGTGTAAGCGACGCCCATGAAGTCGAGAAGCCCTTGCAGGCGACCGTCTTCACCGTATGGACCATGGCAATTCAACAGAAGCACGTCGATGTCAAGAATCCGGTCTATAAAGGATGGTTCGGTGGGGTCGAGGTGAATTGGCTTTGCGCCCAAGGAATCGAGAGCCTCCATAAGCGCCGTGAGGGACCACTCCGAACGCGGCGCGTTCTCGATGTATGTCCGGTCCTCTTCCGACATCGGGCCATAAACAACGCCGACTGTCAGTCCTCGTACAGCTTGTCTGGGAAGTAATTGGGCGCGCTGATTTACGTGCATGAAAGTCGACATTCCGCATTCCTTCGTCCGATGCGGCCAGGCCGAGCAAAATTGGCCCGTGCCGCAGTAACTTCTATTCGGTGGACGCCCGGAGTTCCCCCCTTGGCGGCAGTCGCTGCGTTCAGCGCCAAGCCGCACTCACGGTATATGTGGTCCACCACGCACGCAAGCCCCCAATTATGGGGTTGTTCACAATTGGGGGCCCTTTTCTCTTCTGTGTGAGTTGAAGGCACGCGGCGATGCTTACTGAAGGCGTCGGCGGTGAAGTTCCGGGGCGAAACCGTGGATCGACCGGGTGTGGGTCGCGCGCTCTACTCCGCACGGGCCACGCCATGTGTGTGGCTCGTGTGCGACGTAGGCATGTCAGGGGTTGTCCACAACTCACCGGGCACGAATTCGCATAAACCTCTAGTCTCCTCACCATGAGTGTTGAGGCCGCCACTGCGATCGAGTCCCAGGTAAGGGAGCTCATTCGCAAGAGGGGCGTGGATCCGGTACGCGATGTGGCGGCCGTTCGCGCCCTGGTTGACGACGCCCTTGCCACCTGGGAGCAGAGGGCGCTTACGGGCGCCGTGGCGCCGTACGAGGACCGGTTGACGGTCGCCAAGTCCGTGCTCGACAACGTCGCCGGGCTTGGCCCGCTCCAGGCGTATCTGGATGATCCCGAGATCGAGGAGATCTGGATCAACGACCCGGCGCAGGTGTATGTGGCCAGGCGTGGCGAGTCCGAACTCACGTCGACGATCCTCACGGCGTCGCACGTGCGCGACCTCGTTGAGCACATGCTCAAGCTGTCTGGTCGCAGGCTTGACCTGTCAAGCCCCTTTGTCGACGCGTCTCTTCCTGGCGGCGAGAGGCTCCATGTGGTCATTCCCGATGTCACGCGCGAGCACTGGTCCGTCAACATCCGCAAATACGTCACGCGTGCGAACCACCTGTATGACCTGGTGGCTCTTGGCTCGCTCACGCAGCAGGCGGCGGACTTCCTGGGCGCGGCGGTGGCGTCGGGCCTCAATGTGTTGGTTGCTGGAGGTACCCAGGCGGGAAAGACGACGTTCTTGAACGCGCTTTCAGGAAGCATCCCTTCGCGGGAACGCGTCATCACGTGCGAGGAGGTCTTCGAGCTCAAGATCCCCGTGCGTGACGTGGTCGGGCTGCAATGCAGGCAGCCGTCTCTCGAGGGCACAGGGGAGATTCCATTGCGCAGGCTCGTCAAAGAGGCACTGCGCATGCGACCCAACCGCATCATCATCGGCGAGGTGCGGGAGGCCGAGGCGCTCGACATGCTCGTCGCGCTCAACGCGGGGGTGCCGGGGATGTGCACCATTCACGCGAACTCCGCTCGCGACGCGATCACGAAAATGTGCACGTTGCCCCTGCTCGCTGGAGAGAATGTGTCCGACCGCTTCGTGGTGCCAACCGTCGCTTCCGCGATCG
>JAYTGI010000146.1:0-5785 GCA_043733605.1 Demequina sp.
CGCCGCCCCATCCGGGGGAGCGATGTTGCCGGCATCGTGGAGGCTGTGGGTGCTGGCGTCACCGAATGGAAGATGGGCGATCAGGTCTTCGGTGCGGGGCGCGGGACGCTTGCGGAATTCGCCGTGGCGGCCTCGGATCACCTGGCCCGGATCCCTGCAAACACCACGTTCGAGGAGGCCGCAGGGACCACGATGGCGGGGTTGGCGGCCCTTCACGGGCTTCGACTTCGCCCTGTCGGGCCTGGCGACCACGTGCTCGTGATCGGAGCCTCTGGCGGAATCGGCTCGTTTGCCGTCCAGATGGCCGTCGCCGCTGGAGCGACCGTCACAGGAGTGTGCTCGGCCCGCAATGCCCAGACCGTGCTCGACCTCGGGGCCAGCCGTGTCATCGACTACACGAGCGAGAGCGTGACGGACACGGATCAGCGCTTCGACTTTATCTTCGACAACGCGGGTGCAGACCCTATGCTCGCGCTAGAGAAGTTCACCACCCCGACGGGGATCCTGGTGCCAAACAGCGGCGAACCAGGCCCCGACGGCGGGGCGCTTGCCCGCATCATGAAGGCTATGTGGCGAGGAAGAGTGCTGCACAAGCGCATTGGCACCTTCTACTCGTCGCCCAACCGGGAGGATCTGCGCCTGTTGGCGGACATGCTGGCCGATGGCGTCATTGCCCCGCTCGTCGACACGATGTTCACCCTGTCTCACGGTCCCGAGGCGATGGAACGAGTCGCGTCTCGCCATGCCCGCGGAAAGGTCATCGTCTCGATGCCGTGATTGAGGGAGGGAGCGTAAATCAGGGACAACGGCGGCTGGGAACATCTGCGCGGGAGCGTAACGTTTCCTTTGACGCATGAAAAACACCTTCAGCTCCCTCGCCATCTTCAACTACCGCCTGTGGTTCATGGGCGCTCTGGTGTCGAACGTTGGCACCTGGATGCAGCGCGTCGCCCAAGACTGGCTGGTCCTCACGGTCCTCACGCACGAGTCGGGCGTGGCCGTTGGCATCACGACAGGGCTCCAGTTCCTGCCCTTCCTCCTGTTGGGTCCCTTCACAGGCGTCATCGCCGACCGCGTGGACCACCGCAAGTTGCTGATCCTCACGCAAGCGGGCGGCGGCGTGCTGGGCGTGGGACTCGGCGCCCTGGTGCTCACCGGAAACGCGCAACTGTTCCACGTGTACGGCTTCGCTTTGGCGCTAGGCGTGGTGAGTGCGTTCGACGCTCCCGCGCGGCAGATCTTCGTGGGCGACCTGGTCCCACGCGCCAAGCTTTCCAACGCGGTGGGGCTCAACTCGGCGTCGTTCAACGCCGCGAGGCTCATCGGGCCAGGTGTCGCGGGACTGCTCATCGCGGTGATCGGCACTGGGTGGGTGTTCGTCCTCAACGGGGCGACGTTTGCCGCGACAATTGTGGCGCTGCTGCTCATGCGGGCGCGCGAGTTCCACCCGCAAGAGCGCGCCGCGCGGTCCGCGGGTCAGATTGTCGATGGCTTTCGCTATGTACGCGACCGCAGGGACCTCGTGATCATCTTTGTGGTCGTGTCGGTCGTGTCCACGTTCGGTCTCAATTTTCAGCTCACGAGCGCGCTCATGGCGCGCGTGGAGTTTGGCAGGGGTCCTCAGGACTACGGGATCCTTGGCTCGATCCTCGCGATCGGTTCGCTTGGTGGAGCGGTTCTGGCGGCGCGCCGAAAGGAACCCTCGGTCCGGCTCGTGTTGATCTCGGCGGCGGGCTTTGGGGTCGCCGAGGCAGTGATGGCGTTGATGCCCACGTACTGGACGTACGCGCTGGCAGGGATACCGGTCGGCTTCGCTTCCTTGACCATGCTCACATCGGCCAACGCGACCGTCCAGACCACAACGCCCCCCAACATGCGCGGCCGTGTCATGGCGCTCTACATGATGGTGTTCGTGGGCGCCACGCCGATCGGATCGCCTCTGGTGGGGTGGATCGGCGAACACCTCGGGCCGCGCCTCGCGGTGGGCGTCGGCGCCTTTGCCTCAGTGGCCGTTGTGGCCGCGGTGCTAGTGCGGGCGGTGGTGCGGGGCCGACTCGACGTGGCGTTCTCCCCCCATCGGCCGTTCTTCAAACTGACCACCGTGGCGGAGATTCACTACCCCGAGGATTGAGCCCCTGTGAGGTCAGCGCGCCCGTGACGTCAGCGCGCCTACTACAACTCGTCGCGCGAATAGGGCGCGGCCTCGCGAATCTCCCGGTACGTGGTGCGAGAGGCCTGGGAATTGACGACGAGCGAGATGATGATGGCCGCGGCGCCCGCGATCATGCAGATCCACCCAACGGCGTCGAGGTTAACGACTTCGATGGACGTGTTGAGGGCAAAGGTGAGGATCGCGCCCACCACCATGAGGAAGATTCCCGTGCCGATTGCCATGACTCTCTCCTGTATCTCGGACGTATCAAGGGCCGTCGACGGATCTTGCAACCGCCCCGATGATTCAAGTACAGCATCTTGTGAAGCGATCCGTCACCTTGGGGTCGTTTCGTGTCCGGACGCACGGCTTGTCTATCAGGGATGACAAACCAACGTCGGGCGTCCCGGGGGCGCCTGAGGGTGGCACCGGCCCCGTTCCACTAACGTCGTAGCCATGAGCGAAAACAACTTCCTGGTACGTCAGCGATTCACCGCCATGATCAACCGATACGAGATCTGGGCCGTGGACGCCGAGTGGAACCAGACCAAGTTCATGGGCTTTGCCGAGCAGAAGCGCATGAAGTTGCGTGAGGAGATCGTGTTCTTCACGGACGACACCAAGACGCACGTGCTGTTCCGCTTCAAGGCGCGCAACATCGTGGATATCAAGTCCATCGTTGACGTGTTCGACGGTCCAGGCCAGGTCATCGGGACGTTCCGCAAGGACTGGGCTGCATCGCTCCTCAGCTCCACGTGGTACCTCGAGCAGCCGGGGCTGCCCACACTCAAGGGCACTGAAAGCTCGATGGCCTACGCGATCATCCGCCGCTTCACTGACTTTGGATTCATCCCCTATAGCTTCGAATACAAGACCCCCGACGGCCGCCTCGCTCTGGACATCACCCGCAAGTTTGGTCTGCGGGACACGTACCGCTGCACCGTCGACGCGCCCGAGTACGACGCCAGGGTGCTGCAGGCGGTTGCCGTCGCGATGGACTCGCTTCAGAACCGCTAAAGCCGTCGACAGCGCGAGCTCGGGCTGAGAGCAACACGGAAGCCCCTGGGCATTAGGTCGGATGAGTTGCGCGTCACATCAGCCACAATGGCCTCATGGCCGACATCGTCACCCTTGAGAACGACCACTGGCAAGTAGGACTCATCCCCGCCACGGGAGGCTCCGTCGCGTTCGGACGCGTCCGCATCGCAGGCGAGTGGGTCGACGTGCTACGCCCCACTCCAGAAGACAAGCTGGGCGAGTGGGGGCAGACCGCATCGTTCCCCCTGGTCCCGTGGTCGAACCGCATCGCGAACGGCCGCTTTGCATGGGCCGGTCGCGACTTCCAGTTGCGCGTCAATTTTGCAGATGGCACCGCGATTCACGGAACCGCCTGGGAGTTTCCGTGGCAAGTGGTCGAGTCGACTCCCACATCGGTCGTTCTCGAGTTTGTGTCGCACGACGTGTTTGGCGTGAACTTTCCGTGGCCCTTCACGGCGCGCTTCGGCTATGAACTCGACCATGAACGATTCGAGTGGCACATGGATATCACCAACGACGCTCACGAGACCTTCCCTGCGGGCATCGGACACCACCCCTACTTTATGCGTGCCCTCACGGGCGCCGACGGCGAGACAATTGGAGGCGGCGCCCAACTCCAGCTCAACTGCAACGTGTCGTATCCCGTGGTGGACTGCCTGCCCACAGGTGCGCCGGAGCCGGTCTCCGGTCGCATCGACTTCCGAGAGATGAAGCCTCTTGGCCCCGAGTTCATGGACGGCTGCTTCACCGGCCGCACGTCGTCGACGCTGGCGACCATCGACTACCCCGGCGCATTGACTGTCGACATAGAGGCCGGCGCGCTTCTCGAGCACGCGGTCGTGTACCTGCCGGTGGGCGTGCCGTTCTTTGCGGTCGAGCCTGTGACCAACGCGAACGACGGCTTCAACCTCGAGGCTGCGGGCAACCTCGGCACGGGAGTGTTCTTGGTGCAGCCAGGTGAGACACGATCGAGCAGCTTCACCTTGGTGGCCCAGGCCCACGCCTAACAGCAAGAGGCGCCTGGGTTGTGGCTTGGCCTAAGATGGGGACGCGCCGATGGCGCGCGCGGGTGTAGTTCAATGGCAGAACTTCAGCTTCCCAAGCTGATAGCGCGGGTTTCTCTGCATACTCTCTCTTCCCTCCCGCCCCGCTGCGCATGCCTCTAACGCATGAATATACGCACAAGTGGGTATGCGAGCCCCACCAGTTCCCTCCTGACGGCGCTTCCGCGATAGACGACCACTTAGACGACCAGGCGGAAGCGCAGGCGTTGCTAGCGGGCACACTCATGCGCCAGGCGGCTACTCGCTGCGGGCGGGCTGTTCCAGGACGCTCGCGGCGCGTTGGAGCACCTGCGCATCGAGGTCCACCCCGAACGCACTAGACGCATACTCTCGCGCCGTCTCCGTGGTCGCCGCGACCAGCCCCTGTGCGTGGAGTTCGCCTCGCAGTGCGATGTATTTTTCGGTAGTCCGGGAGTCTGCGTGATGCGCGAGCGCCTGGAGCTGAAGAAGGCTGAAAGCGGGGTTCAGCGCGAGATAGGTCAGTGTGGAGTGCCGGATCGAGTGGACCCCGAACCGCCGCTCAGCGCTCACCGCTAGCACACGCTCTTGCATGGCGCGCCAGGCGCGCATGTCCTGGTGGGGCGTGCGAATCGTGGCACTATCTCGTCGGTAGGCGTCGACAGCCTCGCTCCACCGCTGCCGCTTCTGCGCCCACACTTCGTCACTCTGTCGCTTCCCCCGCGATGGCGCTGGGGGCAGCCCCACGCCGCCGAAGAGCATCGCGGTGGGACTGTTCAAACCCTCATCGTCCATCACTCGCAGGTGAGCGTCGAGGAGTTGGGCTGTGACCGAGTCGAGGGGGACGACGTGCACGTCGTCGGGACGCCTGGACTTTGTCCCAGGGACAAGCGCCATTGCCGTCCCGCCTTGCGATTGTGAGAAACGCTCTGGGCATGCAGACGCCCGCTTCTTGCCGCAGTGGTATCCGTCTTGGGTTGGCTCACCGCAACCGTGCGACCACGCCACCATCTCCGCGTGGCGGCGGATCGTGAGCGTGCCGCCGGTAACGTCGTTGGTTTGCGGGTCCGAGGTGAGACGCACGTCCTGACGCTGCAGCCCGGTCCGTTCGCCTTGTCGACACGCAGTCACTATGGCGAGATACCACTCCGCGCCACACGTTCCCGTGAGGTGCGTCTCGCGACTGCACACAGTTGTATTGCTCTTGCTACACGCACTTAGCAGCCTTGCGTAAGAGTCACGGGGGATAACGCGCTCTTCTCGCCCGGTCGAGGTCGGTGTGTACCGGCTCCGGCGCGGCGCGTCAGCAGGGTTGATCACTGTGGCAGGCAACAAGCCTTCACGCTCCGCGTAGCGGACCACCGTATGCAACAGCCTCCACTCCCGCGCCTGCGAATCGAAAGACAACACCCGCCCATTCGGTCGCGGCTCTGCGAGTGCGGCGACGAACGCGCGCACATTCTGCCTACCTACAGAGCCGACTGAGATTCCCCCGATGGCTTCCCACCAGTTCCTGAATGAAGACCTGTAGTTTGCGGCGACACGAGGAGAGACCGCACCGTCTGCGATTCGG
>JAYTGI010000147.1:0-1994 GCA_043733605.1 Demequina sp.
GCCAAAATGAGCGGGCCGAGCCTGCCCGTTCGGATGAACACCCACGCAAACACGGCGCCCATCACGGCGTTTCCGAGCGCCATCGGCCAGCCTTGGTACAAGTGATACGTGCCGCGCAGCAGCGCCGATGCGAGAATCGCCAACGGCATCGACCAGCGCATTTCGTGCAACCTGGTGATGAGGTACCCGACGACGATCACTTCCTCGAGCACCCCTGCCACTCCCGCGAAGGCCAGCAGGATCACGGCAGACCACCACTGATCGGGTAGACCCGAGGTGTCGATGCGCACCGTTTGGCCGATCGCGCGGCCTACCGCATACAGACCCAGGCCCGGAAGGCCGATGCCCGCAGCAAGGCCGGCGCCGAGCGCCACGTCGCGCCAGGGCGAGCGCCCGTTCCGGTTGAGGCCCAACTTCGCCTTCCACGAGTCGCCGTGGCAAGAGAGCAGGTACAGCGCAAGGGCGACCGGCACCAGCGCGAACGCGATGTGTAGCACCTGATATGTCAGGTCGAGGTAGTTGATGTTCGATCGCGACGGGTTCAGGGTGGCGGTCTGTTTGCCGATCGAGGGCTTGGCCATATACCGCTGGATGAGCGTCATGATCGCGTACACGGCGCTCTGGCCGAGGCTTAGGCCGAGGACAATCAGAACCTCGGCGCGTAGCCTCGGGAGCGACGGAGCGTCTGCGGTGGCATTAGCTGCGGGAGCTGCTGGGGCGTCGGTTAGCGGGGCTGCGGCAAGGGGGGCAGCGGTGGGGTCGGCGTTCATCACGCTCACTGTAACGAGCGGCGTGGCCTACGCACTCCCCGGCGTCCCGACGAGCACCTCGTCGCCCAAGCTCGCGGTGCCGGCACGCCCTACGTCGCAATACACCGCGAGCCTCAAATCCCTGCGCTCGCCAAGCTGCTTGAGCCACCGCGTCCGCTCCGCGACACCGTCTTGGGCCAGGTCGATTGTGCGGCAGCGCTCGATGCGCTGGACCGGTGTGAGGCGTGCCGTCCCCATCTCGAGGGTCGACCCGATCCAGCCCTCCTCCTCGAACGGTGTGGTGGTCTCAATCACGATGTTGACGCGCAGCCTGCGCGGGTCCGCGTCCGCGTTCAGTTCGCGCGCGCACCAGTCGAGAGTCGCCGTCCCGATGATCGAGACTGAACCGGCGTCGAAGTGGGCCACGTCGGTCTCAGGGGCAAGGCGCACGTCGGCGCCAAGAGCACCAGTGAGAAGCGTGTCGAGCGCCGGGTCGCCTGCCAATCCCAGCGGGCCGGAGGCATCGGCGATAGTGACGCGGCCGCCGTCGGTACTCGCCGCGAAATCGAACACGCCGTCCCTGCGCACCATGCGCTTGGTGTTTTTGCCTGAGGCGAGGCGATTGTCGCCGTCGCGCACCGCGTACATGCGGTCGCCCACGATGCCGCGCGCGTCGAACTCGACGGTGGCGAGGGCCTCGCCGGCCATCGACTTCACGGGGTAGCGGCGGATTGAGGCGACACGGTAGACCATGCGGCCAGAGTACGGCCGCACAGGCTGGACTCGAAGGAGACCCCAACGTTTTCTCGCGCTCACCGCGTTCTCAGGGGGACAATGCCACAAAGGGGGACCGCATGGCCCGATGGGAACCGCTGCTGGAGCAGGTGATGCGCGAGCGTGCGCCGCGCCTGCTCGCCTACGCTGCGATGCTCACGGGCGACGACGCCGAGGCGCATGACGTGCTCCAGGATGCTCTGGTCCGCAGCTTCTCGCGGGGCAGGCGCTTCGACCACGTGAACCAAGCCGAGGCGTATGTGCGCAGGGCGATCCCCTCCGTGGTGATCGATCGGTCTCGCAAGCGCAGGCCGGTGCCGCGCGACCCTGCGGGCCACCCTCAAGTGGCGGCGCACGCGCCGGACGCGGATGCCGCGATGGATGTGCGTAGCGCGCTGCAAGAGCTCACCCCTCGCGAGCGGGCGTGCATCGTCTTGCGGTTTTACGACGACCTAACTGTCGCGCAAATCG
>JAYTGI010000148.1:0-1989 GCA_043733605.1 Demequina sp.
CGGGCCATCATCGTGACGCGGTACTCGGCCTGGTGGGCGCTCATGAATCGGAATGCTTCTTCGGAGTCGACTGCGTCTCCTGCGCGAACCAGGCCGCGGTGAGTTCAACCGGTCGGTGCAACGGCTGCTACATTGTCGTTCCCTTTCGGAGAGGATCCCATGGCACGGACAGGTCGACCAGGGCTGTCGAGCACGCAGAAGCGTGAGTTGTGGTCTCGATGGAGGGCGGGCGAGACGCTCAGCGAGATTGGCCGAGCTCTTGAGAAGCACGCGGGATCCATTCACGGCATTCTCTCCGCGCACGGCGGCATCTCACCCGCGGTCAGGCGGCGCGCGCCACAGGCGCTGACGCTTGCCGAGCGTGAGGACGTGTCGCGGGGTTTGGTCGCCGGCGCTTCGATCCGAGCGCTCTCTCGCCAACTCGGCCGAGCGCCATCGACGATCAGCAGGGAGGTTCTCCGAAATGGAGGCCGTACGCACTACCGAGCCGTGCGCGCCGAAGAACGGGCAGCCTCGCAGGCAAGGCGGCCGAAGCCATGCTGGTTGGCGCTTCAGGCCCCTCTACGCTTGGTAGTCGCCACCAAGCTGAAAGCGGACTGGTCCCCTGCCCAGATCGCGGGATGGTTGGAGCTGAGCTACGGCCGCGACTCCACCATGCGGGTCTCACACGAGACGATCTACCGCAGTCTCTTTCTCCAAGCGCGTGGCGTGCTTGAGCGATGCTTGCTCGAGCGCCTGCGCAGTGGCCGCCTCATGCGGCGTGGCAAGCGCTGGTCAACGGCTGGGCAGAGGCGTGGGCAGATCATCGACGCGGCTCCCATATCGTCGCGACCCGCAGAGATCGACTCCAGGGCGGTGCCCGGTCATTGGGAGGGAGACTTGATCTCGGGTGCTAAGAACTCCCACATCGCCACACTTGTCGAGCGCCACTCGCGCTACGTGCGTCTCGTTCGAGTCGTGACCAAGGACTCCGCCAGTGTCGTCGCGGCCTTGGTTCGAGAGGTGAGGCAGCTGCCGCAAGGCGCGATGACCTCGTTGACGTGGGACCGCGGCACGGAGCTCGCTCTTCACAAGGCTTTCACGCTCGCAACGAATGTCGCAGTCTATTTCTGCAACCCGAAGAGCCCGTGGGAGCGCGGCACGAATGAGAATACGAATGGACTTCTGCGACAGTACTTCCCTGAAGGAGTCGATCTGGCGTCGTACACGCAGGAGGCGCTGGACGTCGTAGCTCAGAAGCTCAACACTCGACCGCGAAAAGTGATCGGGTTCCACACGCCCGCTGACCACTTTCACCAAAGTGTTGCACTCACTGGTTGAACTCACCAAGCTCGAGTTGATGAAGTCATGGAACGCATCTTTTCAGCACCACATCGATATGTGGTTCCAAGTGCTGCTTCCGTTCGTCAGCGATCCTGATGGGAGTCTGCGGTGGCCCCCGGGCGCGATACGCGGTCCCCAGCAGTGACGAAGGACGCGCATTGATTGGGCAGCCGCGCCGCCACCCTCGTCGCAAGGTGGACTTCCAGCTGCAACTATGCCGCCTCCAGCAACCGTTTGAGCCCGTTCATTGACCGCAGCCACTCAACTATCCGGTTCGAATTCTCGATGCTTGGGGACGCCAGGCTTCCCTCGAAGTTGCGAGCCATGCCCCGCCCCGCCACACCGGGGCCGTGCACGATCACTCCGCCACGACGCCCCGAACCGTCAGGGAATGAGTCGCCGTCGCCAGTCGGGCGAAGTAGATGCCCGGGGCGAGGCGATGGGATTCGCCGGCGTCGGCCGTGTGCCAGCCGGCGGTGTCGAACCGGCGCGACAGCAGCAACCTACCCGACACGTCACAGACAACGAGCAGTGCACGCTCGCCCTGCGGAACGCAGAAGCGCAGGCCCATGCGCCCGCTCATCGCGGGGTTCGCACTGACGGTGAGCGCCAGCGGGAGTGAGAGGTGATCGTCAACCGCGAGCGGGCCCAGGTACGTCGTCTGGT
>JAYTGI010000149.1:0-1987 GCA_043733605.1 Demequina sp.
GGCCTCGAGTAGCGGGGACGTGGACGCCTTCATGTCGGGGCCTCAATCCACTCAACTTGCGGTCAATGAACTCGCCACTTCCGACCTTGCCAGGGGTGAGGGAATCGGCGTCGCGGTCGCTCTTGTGGTGCTTGTCTTCGTGTTCGGAGCCGTCGTCGCTGCGGGGCTACCTATCCTGGTGGCGATCGGATCGATAGTGATCGCAACCGGCATCGGCGCGATTGCGGCCCGCGTCATCTCTTCGTCGGGCACCCAGGTCTCGGACAGTCTCACGATTTTTGTGGGAATGATGGGCCTTGCGCTCGGCATCGACTATTCGCTGCTCACGGTTCAACGCTTCAGGGAAGAGCTCGCCAACGGGCACACCGTTCTTGACGCCGTCGCCATCACGGGAGCAACCGCCAACCGCGCAGTTTTCACGTCAGGCCTCACGGTGGTCGCGGCAATGGGTGGACTGCTGCTGCTGCCGCAAAACACGTTCCTCGGCATCGGCATCGCGATCATCGCCGTGGCGGCGTCCGCGGTGTCCGTCGCACTGTTCCTGATGCCCGCCGTGCTCCGGCTGCTGGGCCACAAGGTCAACACGTGGCGCTTGCCGATGCGGCGCCCCGGCGAGACGTCGCGCGGCTGGGATCGCCTTGCGCATTGGGTGGCGAGGCGTCCTGGGCGCGCAGGAATCGCAGGGCTTGCCGTCCTTGGCATCCTGATGGTGCCGTTACTTTCGCTCAAGTTCGCGATGCCAAGCCCCGACTCATGGCCGGCCGACTTCGTGCTCAACAAGGCCCACGTGGTGTACACAGAGGACTTTGGTTTCACCGAGGCGACCACCACTGTGGCCGTCACAGGCGCGACGCCGGCCGAGATCACCGCGCTTGCCGACGCCATCGAGGCCGATGTCGGGTTCGCTGGCACCACGATCGACGGTCGGGACGGCGCTGGTTTGACCGACGGCACGGTATTCATCGACACGCATGACGCCTTCGACGTGGCCGACTCCAGGTCGGGCGAGGCGATTCAGCGTTTGCGTGGCGACATCATCCCCGCGCACATCACCAGTGCCGATGCCACCGCGGTCGTGGGCGGTGCTCGCGCCGCCGAGTACGACAACTTTGGCCTCATCTCGCGCGCGGCCCCGTGGGCAGTCGCCTTCATCCTGGGCGTCACGTTCGTGTTGCTGCTGGTGATGTTCCGGTCGATCGTGGTGCCGATCAAGGCGATCATCATGAACGTCATCGGCACGGCCGCGACCTTTGGCGTCCTTGTCGCTGTGTACCAATGGGGCTGGGGCGATGCCCTCGGCCTGCCGTCAATGGAAGGTGTGTCTCCGTACATGCCGGTGATGATCTTCGCCCTGGTATTCGGTCTGTCGATGGACTACCACATCTTCCTGTTGAGTCGCATTCGCGAACGCTACGAGGCGACAGGGGACACCAAGGCGTCGGTCATCGAGGGCGTCTCCAAGACCGGGCCGCTCATCACTGGAGCGGCGCTCATCATGATCGGCGTGTTTGGCGGCTTCGCGTCGGCGTCCATCCCGGAGCTATCGCAATGGGGCTTCGGCCTCGCCGTGGGAGTTCTACTCGACGCGACCATCATCCGCATCCTGCTGGTGCCCGCGGCCATGACGTGGCTGGACAAGGTGAACTGGTACCTGCCTGCGTGGCTCGAGTGGCTGCCCCGCGTGGAGCACCACACACCGGCGCCTCCCGCGCCTCCCGCGCCTCCCGCGCTGGGGACCGATCTCGCGCCGACACCCCTGAAAGAGGTCCCGTCCGATGGGTTTGACCGGCGCGTCGGCGCCCGTACCGGTTCGTAGCGTCGGGGGAGCCGCACTCGTCTGATCCCACGCCGCCGCCGGCGTCTCACCATCGTCGGCGGCGGCACCACCACCCCTTGTACGTTCCCTGGAGTCAGTCATGACCATGACAACCCACTCGACCACCATGTCCGCCATCACTCACGTCCGCTACGGCGAGGCAGACGTGCT
>JAYTGI010000150.1:0-1983 GCA_043733605.1 Demequina sp.
GCCAGTTGGGGACTTACGGACACCGCTGAGTCGCTCGCGGCATTCTCGGATGCCATTCTTGATGCGTCAGTTGGATCGGTCGCCGCGGTCAAGCCGAACTCCGCCTATTTCGAACGCCACGGATCCCGTGGCGTCGCGGCCTTGGAGCACACCCTGGGCCGGGCGCGCGAGTTGGGACTGCTCACCATCCTCGACGTCAAGCGCGGAGACATCGGCTCGACCATGGAGGGGTACGCAGACGCGTACCTCGCCGAGGGCGTTCCCCTTGAGGCCGACGCGATCACTGTGTCGCCGTATTTGGGAGTGGGATCTCTACGGCCGGCCTTCGAACTCGCGGAGCACACGGGCAAGGGAATCTTCATCCTGGCGCTCACGTCGAACCCTGAAGGCGCGTCAGTGCAACACGCGATCGGTGCCGACGGAGTCCCCGTTGCCACGAGTATCGCCAGGGCTGCCGCCGTACTGAACGCGGGTGCCCGCCCGATGGGTTCCGTGGGGCTCGTCGTCGGCGCCACGATCGGCGATGCCGTGAAGGCGCTTGGAATTGATCTTGTTGCGGTCAACGGCCCCCTTCTCGCCCCTGGTGTGGGCGCTCAAGGTGCGGGTCCCGCCGAGCTCGCCGCGGTGTTCGGCGACGCGCGGCCACAAGTCTTGGTCAATCAATCGAGGGGGATCGCTGCGGCGGGCCCCATCGTTGAGAAGCTGAGAGGTGCCATCCACGCGGCATCTGGTGCCGCGCAGTATGCATTGTCGGATGTTCACGAATAGTGCCCGGAGACGGGTCCCAAGCAAGGAGGTGACATGGCTACACCAGAACTGAGTTCCGAGCAGAGGGCGCAGGCCCTGATCAAGGCGACGGCGGTGCGCAGCGCCAGGCGAGTCTTCAAGGAGGCGCTTGCGAAGGGCGAGTTTGCGCTCGCCGAGGCAATTTCTCGCGCCAAGGCCGACGAGGCACTGGCGGGAATTCGTGTCCACGATCTACTTCAGTGTCTGCCAGGCATCGGGCCCAAGAGGGCGACGGGGCTGATGGAGGACATCGGTATTTCATTGGCAAGACGCGTGCGCGGTCTAGGCGCTCACCAAGTCGAGGCACTGTTGGCCCGCGAGCGTCGATGAGCAGACTCGTCGTTGTTGCTGGTCCGTCCGCAGTTGGCAAGGGAACCCTTGTCGGGGCGCTTCGCGCGAAGCGTGCCGACGTATGGGTTTCCGTGTCGGCGACGACGCGCCAGCCTCGGCCAGGCGAGCGAGACGGAGTGCATTACTACTTCGTGACTGACGACGAGTTTTCCCGCATGATCGACGCAGGCGAACTGCTCGAGTGGGCAGTTGTCCACGGAACGCATCGATACGGAACGCCGCGCAAGGCGGTCGAGGAGCGCTTGGCCATGGACATGTCCGTGGTGCTCGAGATCGACTTGCAAGGAGCGCGCCAAGTCAAAAAGACGATGCCTGAGGCGTTATTCGTTTTTGTAGCGCCCCCGACATTTGAGGTCCTGATCGACCGCTTGGCAATTCGTGGCACCGAGGATGATGAAGAACGGCAGCGGCGACTTCACACCGCGCGCGAGGAACTCGCTGCGGTTGACGAGTTCGACGTCACGGTGGTCAATGACCGCCTTGACGACGCTGTGGCGGAGCTGGAGGCCATCGTGGCCTCGGCACGCTAGAATAGGTGGCGTTGTCTACCGCCAGGTAGGTGCACGCTAGGAGGATCACGTGGCTGGAACCGTTGCACACCCCGAGGGCATTACCAACCCGCCCATCGACGAGTTGCTTGCAAAGGTCGACTCCAAGTACGCACTTGTCATCTACGGCTCCAAGCGCGCCCGTCAGATCAATGCCTATTACGAGGCGCTTGGCGAGGGCCACTTTGAGAATGTCGGGCCCCTGGTCCCAGCAGACTCGACGGACAAGCCGCTGTCGGTGGCTTTGCGCGAGATCAACGAGGACAACCTGCTGATCTTGGGCCACGCCGAGGTTTAA
>JAYTGI010000151.1:0-5747 GCA_043733605.1 Demequina sp.
GATTGGTTCGCAACGTCCGCCGAGCGGCGTCGGGCGCTAGGTCACGACGTCTACGACGCTGGGGTCAGCCACTTCCCGCTCGACGTGAGACGCGCGTAGCGCCAGCCCAGGGTCGCGGCCCTCGACACATTCATGGCCAGGAACGCCGCCCACAGCCAAGTATTCACGAAGTGGCCTGTGGCGATGGCGAGGATCACGATGGGCGCGAACACGCCGAGCACGCTTAGAGCCATCGAAACCACCATGTCCCGCGCGCGGCCCGTGCCTAAAAACACGCCGTCGAGCATCCACGCCGCGCCCGAGACGATCGGAAGCACCGCCGCCGCCCACCAGGTGAGGCGCGCCGCCTCGGTCACGCCTGGTAGGTCCGTGAGCGCCGCAAGGATGGGGTCGCGTCCCAGCCAAAACACCACGGTCATGAACAGCGCAATGGCGCCACCCGCGATCGAGGTGGCCGCAAAAGCCCTGTGAAACCCAGGAACGTCCCTAGCGCCGATGCGGTCGGCACCCATCGACTCTGCGGCGGTCGCGTAACCGTCGAGCGCATATGAAGCCAGGTACATTATCTGCAAGAGGATCGCATTCGCGGCGAGCACGTCGTCCCCAAAGCGCGAGCCCATCGACGCCACCACCGTGATCGCGCCCATGAGCAGCGCCGATCGGGTGACAAGACGCGAGTTCATCGCCATGAGCGGCCGCCACCCCGTCCGCAGGTGCGCGCCGCGCCAATGCAACAGTTGCGCCCACTGCTGCGGGCCCAGCGCTCTACGCAGCAACACCACGGCCAGCACGGCTCCCAACCACTCGGCGCCGAACGTCGCCCACGCCGCTCCCTTTGCCCCGTATCCGAGCCATCCCACCGTGATCAGGGCGCCCACCACATTGGCTCCTGCCACGGTGGCGGCGACATACAGGGGGGTACGCGTGTCTTGAGCGCCGATGAAGTAGCCGATGATCGCGAGCGTGACCAAGACACCCGGAAGCGAGAGCCCGCGAATGAGCGCATAGTCGGCGGCGACGGGTCCCGCAGCGGCGCCATGCGCGAGCACCTTCACTATCACGGGAATCGCGAGCCATTGGAGCGCGAGCCACGAGGCGCCGAGCGCGCCGGCGAGCGCCAGCGCCCTTTGAACGTGCCCCACGGCGTCGGCCGGCCTGCCCGCCCCGAGTGCCCGCCCTACCAGCGATGTCGTTCCCGGGCGCAAGAAGGCAAAGGCCCAAAAGACAGTCGCAATCACGGCCGACCCTAGCCCGACGGCACCCAGGTTCACGGCGTCGGAAAAGTGCCCGATCATCGCCGTATCGATCAGCCCAACGACGGGCACTGCGACGTTCGACGCAATAGCGGGCAGCGCCAGCTCACGGGCGCGCCGATGCGGCAGCGCGGGCCACGCCGCCGCGACCCTGGAGTTGCGAGACTCAGTGCCCACCCGAGACCAGCCTTCCTTTCTCATAGGTCATCCAGTCCTCCATGTGACGGCATGGTCCCATCGATACGCTGCATGGTAGAAGCGCGATCGAGGGGGAACCACCATGCAACCCGAGGACACCACTTCAACGGCCACGTCCACTCCCATGCCTGCGACAGGGACTCTGGCCGCAAACGGCGTGAACAGATGCCTCAAGTGCGGGGCCAGCGACGTGCACTTCGATGGCAAGTGGCTTGTGTGCGCATACTGCCAGTATCGCTGGAACACGGCCGTGCTTGCGCAGGAGCTGCACCTGAGCGATGGCATCGAGAACCTCGCGGGCACGTCGGTACTCAAAGGTGCCAGCGACATCGACACGTCGAGCCTTGTCACCGTCGAGTGCGCCGGTTGCGGCGCGAGCGTTGCCGTCAATTCTGAGACCTCGCCGCGCGCCACGTGCCACTGGTGTCGCCCCGTCCTGTCGCTCAATAACTCCATCGACAATCATTCCCACGCGGCTCGCGAAGGCGGATCAGTACCTGAGCAAATTCGCCCACCGAGGTGGTCCCGAGATTTGGGACAGGAACGACCACCGTCCACACGTGCGCGCCGCGCACTCGCAGAGTCACTTGGCCGATACTCGTGTGCCTACCCCTGACGGCGCAAGCTCCAGCGACACGGCTGTCAGCGACAAACGGTGGCGACTGCAACTCGACGTCGACGGTGACCTGTTCGCTGGGCAGAGCCCGTCGGCGCCGCCGCCGGGACGCCCCCTGGCAAAGGTGACTCAACTTATCCCCGGTTGGCGCGGGCCCTGAGCGTTCGCGAGCAGACGAGCCCAGGTGACTAGGCGACCGGACGCGCGGCGACGATGTCTTGCTTGGGCTCCGTCTTCGCGGGCAGCGTCTTGGGGCGCCACGCCTCCCGGGTGCGCTCGAATGCCGTGATGTCCTGCTCGTGCTCGAGCGTGAGGCCGATGTCGTCAAGGCCCTCGATGAGGCGCCAGCGGACGTAGTCGTCGATCTCGAAGGCCGCGGTGAACTCGCCGCACGTGACCGTCTTGTCCTCAAGCGACACCGTGACCTCGCGGCCGGGCTCCGACTCGAGCACCTTCCACAACAGCTCGATGTTCTCTTGAGTCACGATTCCCGTCAGCAGGCCCTGCTTGCCCGAGTTACCGCGGAAGATGTCCGCAAAGCGCGAGGCGAGGATCACCCTGAAGCCGTAGTCCTTGAGCGCCCACACTGCGTGCTCACGGGACGAGCCTGTACCGAAGTCGGGGCCAGCAACGAGCACGGAGCCGTGGGTGTATGCGTCCTGGTTGAGGATGAAGTCGGGGTCGCCTCGCCAGGCGGCGAACAGTGCGTCCTCAAAGCCCGTGCGGGTGACGCGCTTGAGGTACACGGCGGGGATGATCTGGTCGGTATCGACGTTGGAGCGGCGCAAAGGCACGCCGACGCCGGTGTGGGTAGTGAACTTCTCCATGGCGTTTTCTCCTTAAACCAGCGCCGCGGGGGCGTTCGTTGCCGGGACGTCGTCGAGGTCGTCGAGGCTGGACAGTGTGCCGCGAATGGCCGTGGCGGCGGCGACGAGCGGCGAGACGAGGTGCGTGCGACCTCCCTTGCCCTGCCGCCCTTCGAAGTTGCGGTTGGACGTCGACGCGCTGCGCTCTTGAGGCTTCAGTTGGTCCGGGTTCATGCCAAGACACATCGAGCAACCCGCATTGCGCCACTCGCCCCCGAAGTCGAGGAACACCTTGTCGAGGCCCTCGGCCTCGGCCTGGAGGCGCACGCGTGCGGAGCCTGGAACCACCAGGAAGCGCGTGTTTGGCGCCTTGGTGCGGCCCTTGATGATCTCCGCCGCAGCGCGCAGGTCCTCGATGCGGCCATTGGTGCATGAGCCCAGAAACACCGTGTCGATGGCGAGGTCGCGCAGCGGCGTACCTGGCGTGAGACCCATGTAGACAAGGGCGTTGGCCGCCGCCGTCTTGTCCTGCTCATCGGCGAAATCATCCGGGCTGGGCACGTTCGCGCTGAGCGGCAGGCCCTGGCCAGGGTTGGTGCCCCACGTGACGAAGGGCTCGAGGTCCGTGGCGTTCAGGTCGATCTGCGTGTCAAACACGGCGTCGTCGTCGGTAACGAGCGTCTTCCAGTAACTGACCGCCGCGTCCCAATCCGCGCCCTCGGGGGCGTGAGGGCGTCCCTTGACGTACTCGAAGGTGGTCTCGTCTGGGGCGATGAGGCCCGCGCGGGCGCCAGCTTCGATCGACATGTTGCACACGGTCATGCGCGCTTCCATCGACAGCGCCCTGATGGCGTCGCCGCGGTACTCGAGCACATAGCCCTGTCCCCCGCCCGTACCGATCTTGGCGATCACGGCCAGGATGACGTCCTTGGCCGTACTGCCCTTGGGCAGGGTGCCATTCACATTGATGGCCATCGTCTTGAACTTGCCGAGCGGCAGCGTCTGCGTGGCGAGCACGTGCTCGACCTCGGACGTGCCGATGCCGAACGCCAGGGCGCCGAAGGCGCCGTGGGTCGACGTGTGAGAGTCTCCACACACCACAGTCATGCCTGGCATCGTGAGGCCGAGTTGCGGGCCAACGACGTGCACGACGCCCTGATCGGCGTCGCCAAGCGAGTGGATCCGTACGCCAAATTCCTTGGCGTTGTCGCGCAGCGTTTGGATCTGGATCCGACTGGTCTCGTCCGCGATCGGCAGGTCGATGTCGAGCGTCGGCGTGTTGTGGTCCTCGGTCGCGATCGTGAGATCGGGACGGCGCACTGTGCGGCCCGCAATCCGCAGGCCCTCGAACGCTTGGGCGCTCGTGACCTCGTGGCACATGTGAAGGTCGATGTAGATGAGATCGGGCGCTCCGTCCGCACCCTCGGTCACCAGGTGGTCGTTCCACAACTTCTCGGCGAGGGTTGTTCCCATGCGCTTCTCCTTCGCGTTGTCCTCGACATCTCACGATGCGAGACTGTAGTATCGCTCTATGGACAATCATAGCGGCGTTGGCGTCATTGACAAGGCCTCGGCGATCCTGGGCGCACTCGAGCACGGTCCGGCCACGCTGGCCGACCTGGTGGAGACCACCCACCTCGCCCGGCCCACGGTTCACCGTATCGCCGTCGCCCTCGAGTACCACCACCTCGTCGGTCGCGACGCGTCGGGAGCCTTCGTTCTTGGCCGCCGCTTCAGCCAGCTGGCCGCCACCGTCGGCGAGGACCGGCTCATCTCCGCGGCGCAACCCGTGCTCACCGTGTTGCGCGACCGCACTGGAGAATCGAGCCAGCTCTACAGAAGGCACGGCTCCGTGCGCATCTGCATGGCGGCCGCCGATCGTCCCGTTGGCCTTCGCGACTCGATCCCTGTGGGTACCACGATGACGATGCAGGCCGGATCGGCCGCCCAGGTCTTGGTCGCATGGGCCGAGCCCGACGTGATGCACGCGGCACTCGCCGGGGCCCGCTTCACGGTCGCGGACTTGGCAAAAGTACGCAAGCACGGCTACGCGGAAAGCGCGGGAGAGAGGGAGTCCGGAGTCAGTTCCGTGTCGGCTCCTGTATGGGGGACGGCGGGCACCGTGATCGCAGCGGTGTCCATCTCCGGACCCATTGAGCGACTGACTCCCCACCCAGCAGCCGCGCACGCCCACGCCGTCGTAGATGCCGCCCAACAGCTCTCCGAAGTGCTGCGCCGCACCGTCCACTAGGAGCGTCGATTGATCCAGGAATGAGAGGGCTGAGTTAGCATATTTCCTGGTACAACGGCTTATTCTTTGGAGAACCGGTTCAACTCGGGCGCCTCGAAACGTTTCGTGCTACCGTCACTTTTGCGAGCAATGTGGCTTGCGGCTGAGGAAGCCGACATCGGACAACCGAAAGGTTCACACGTGTTCACAGCGACGTTGACACGCGCCTCCCTGGCCGCCGTTGGTGCGGCCCTCATCACTGCAGTGACGCTCACTCCGGCGTCCGCCGACGTTTCTAACGGCGACTTCGGCGCCGGCGATGTCGGTTGGTTTAGCTATGGCTTCAGTTCCCCAACGTTCAACGGCGGACAGTTCTGTGGGGTCGCCCCCGGCGGCACCTCGAACCCCTGGGACGTCGGCATGGGGCAAAACGGCCTGACCCTCCCCGCGGGCGACTACGTCTTCAGTTTCGACGCATCTGGCGCCGGCCCGGTGCGCGCGATCGTTGCTCAAAACGGTGGCGCGTACGCCGTGTACTCCGAGGTCAACGCGATTCCCGGCAGCGCGATGGCCCACTACGAGGTGGGATTCACCCTCGCCAGCGACGCGGTCGATCCGCAGGTTGCCTTCCAGGTAGGCGGCGC
>JAYTGI010000152.1:0-1968 GCA_043733605.1 Demequina sp.
CTCCGCACAGGACGCGATCAGCGCATCCTCACTGTGGGCGAGGGCAACGGCCCCGTTAACGCTCTCGACCACGCGCTGCGACAAGCGCTGAGCACCGTGTACCCCGAGATCGCCCGCTTCGACCTCGTCGACTTCAAGGTACGCATCATGGACGCGTCTCACGGAACTGACGCGGTGACTCGAGTTCTCATCACCACGGTGGACACGGAGACGGGGCGCTCGTGGCGCACCGTGGGCGTGGGACCGAACGTGATCGAGGCATCATGGGAGGCCCTGACGGACGCGCTTCACTACGGGCTGCTCAAGTCCGAGGTCGCGCCAAACTAGCGAACCGGTGAGCGATCGCGTCAGCGAGTCGCGAAGCCTCGCGCGATGAGCCACACAGCCAGCACCATTTCCTGAAGCCCCATTGGGGCGAAGAGTCCCATGGCGGTGGGCGCCGACGATTCGACGACGCCAAGCACCGTCAGAACTGTCGCGACGAGGTATGGGAGCGTCGCGATGAGCCCCCAGCCGGAAATCCACCTCGGCACAAGGCGCCCGCGCCAAAGTGCGGTGTAGAAGACGGTGGCGCCGGCGAGGAAGCCTGCGGCAACCACGCCAGTGAGGCCTTCCTGATTTGCCAGCGTCTTGCCAAGCGCCTCGTCTCCACCGTATTCGCCGAGGTTGGCGAGCAAGAGCAGGCTCGCGACGAGCGGTAGGTAGGCGCCGAATTCGACCACTCCTCGCAACAGGGCGTGGGCCCTCGCGAGCGTCTTTGAGACAAGGCTGAGCACGGGGTATGCGAAGACGGGAATGAGTGCGAGCGCCACTGCCATGCCGAGGATGGCGAACGCGCCGGCCGTGAGCGCCGTCCCGTGACGCGACGCGGAGGCCACGACGTCGTCGGCGCCGGTGACGGGGGCGACGAGTGCGGCGCTCGCAATGCCAAGCGTCGTGCCAATCACGTAGAGAATGCCGACGGTGCGGCCCGCGTTCTTGGGGCTGATCGAAGTCTCCATAGGCCCATCCTGGCCGCCTCTCGCCTGGTGCGCCATCGGAGGATCCCCCCACTTGAGTCCTGGGACGTCCTCGTTGCCTGTCACCCGTCGCTCCGGTTGGGCGGGGTTGTCATGACGTGGTTGTCATCGCAGGACAATGGACACCATGCACGGTGAATACAAGATTCCTGGCGGCAAGCTCGTGGTCGCCGACGTCGAAACGTCTGGTGAAGGCAAGGAATCGACGCTGAGCAGCGTAGGGATCTCCGGGGACTTCTTCCTTGAGCCCGCCGAGGCGCTTCTCTCGATCAACGCGCAGTTGGTGGGCCTGGACGCCTCGACACCGGTGGCCGAACTCGCTGCCGTCGTGTCGCGCGCGGCGGGAACCGACGCGCAATTCATCGGCTTCTCGCCCGAAGCCGTCGCGATCGCGGTGCGAAGAGCCCTCGGCCACGCGACGGGCTGGCATGACCACTCTTTTGAGGTCATTCATGACGAGCCGCGCGAGCCCCACTTGCAGATGGCTCTCGATGAGGTGCTCGCTCAAGAGGTGGGCGCAGGCAGGCGCGGTCCCTCGTTGCGGATGTGGGAATGGGAACGCAATGCGGTCGTGATCGGGTCCTTCCAATCCATGCGCAACGAGATCGACTCCCAGGGCGCGGCGCGTCACGGCATCACGGTGACCAGGCGTGTATCGGGCGGCGGCGCGATGTTCATTCAGCCTGGTAACACGATCACGTACTCGCTGTACGTGCCCACATCGCTCGTCGAGGGCCTCAGCTTCGAGCAGTCGTACGCGTTCCTCGACGACTGGGTGCTCGGCGCGCTTCGCGAGTTGGGGATCCAGGCGACGTATGTGCCCCTCAACGACATCGCCTCGCCCGCAGGCAAGATCGCTGGCGCGGCGCAAAAGCGCTATATCGCAGGAGCCGTGCTCCACCATGTGACCATGGCATACGACATCGACGCCGACGCGATGCTCGAGGTG
>JAYTGI010000153.1:0-5716 GCA_043733605.1 Demequina sp.
GTTCCTCGAGAACCCTGCGAAGTTCCAGGCGGTGGGCGCGAAGATCCCCAAGGGCGTGCTGCTCTACGGCCCTCCCGGTACCGGAAAGACGCTCTTGGCGCGCGCCGTCGCAGGCGAAGCCGGAGTGCCTTTCTTCTCGATTTCTGGCTCCGACTTTGTCGAGATGTTCGTTGGTGTGGGCGCCTCACGCGTGCGCGACCTTTTTGAACAGGCCAAGAAGGCCAGCCCCGCGATTATCTTTGTCGACGAGATCGATGCGGTCGGCAGGCACCGCGGCGCGGGCCTGGGTGGCGGTCACGATGAGCGTGAGCAAACCCTCAACCAGATGCTGGTCGAGATGGATGGCTTCGACGCCACCACAAACGTCATCATGATCGCGGCCACAAACCGGCCAGACATTCTTGACCCCGCGCTCTTGCGTCCAGGTCGCTTCGACCGCCAGATCGGCGTCGACGCCCCAGACTTCAAGGGCAGGCAAAAGGTGCTCGAGGTTCACGGCAAGGGTAAGCCGCTGTCGCCCGACTCCAACCTGACCGCGATCGCAAAGCGCACGCCCGGCTTCACGGGCGCCGACCTCGCGAACGTGCTCAACGAAGCCGCGTTGCTTACCGCTCGCCGAGGACTCACGATGATCGGCCCCCGCGAGCTCGACGAGGCCATCGACCGCGTCATCGCGGGTCCGCAGAAGCGCACCCGTGTCATGAACGATCATGACAAGGCTGTGACGGCCTATCACGAGGGCGGACACGCCGTCGTCGCCGCCGCGATGAACCACACGGACCCCGTGACCAAGGTGACAATCCTGCCGCGAGGCAGGGCGCTCGGCTACACGATGGTCATGCCCACCGAGGATCGCTATTCGAAGACGCGCAATCAACTTCTGGACAACCTCGCGTACGCGATGGGCGGTCGGGTTGCCGAAGAGGTCGTGTTCGGGGACCCGTCGACCGGCGCGAGCAACGACATCTCCCAAGCGACGGAGATCGCCAGGCAAATGGTGACCGAGTACGGAATGTCTCCCAAGGTGGGGTCCGTGCGGCTGGCCAGTGCGTCTGGCGAGGTATTTCTTGGTCGCGACATGGGCCACGGACGCGAGTACTCCGAGGACCTGGCGGCCATCGTCGACATTGAGGTGCGGACCCTCATGGACAACGCGATGGCCGAGGCAACGGCGGCGCTGATCGCGAACCGCAAGGTTTTGGACGCTGTCGCCGCGCAGTTGCTCGAAAATGAAACCCTCAACGAATCCGAACTCGGCGTGCTCTTCACCAAGATCAAGAAGGCTCCCGCGCGCCAGGGTTGGGCGAGTGGCGATTGGTCGACCAAGACCCCGCGCGCCCGCACCACCAAGGCTCCCGCGCCGCTCAAGACCGAGCCCAAGGACATCCTTGCCGCGGAGTCCCCAGAGGACACGGTGTGAATCGGGTCATCCTCACAGGTGCCGTGGCGAGTCCCTCCACGTGCGGGGTCGCACCCTCGCGCCTCCTGACGCGGGGGATATGGTCGCGATGACGGGCCCCATCGATGGCCAGCGCATCGAGGCCGCCGTGCGCGAGATCTTGGCCGCGATCGGCGAGGACCCAGACCGCGACGGCCTCAAGGACACTCCCGCGCGAGTTGCGCGTGCGTACGAAGAGATGTTCGCGGGTCTACGCCAGAACCCGGGCGACGTGCTCAGCGCAGTGTTCGAGCTAGGTCACGAAGAGATGATCCTGGTCAAGGACATCGAGCTGTACTCGATGTGCGAACACCACCTTGTGCCATTCCACGGCGTCGCACACGTGGCGTACATCCCTGGTGTTGACGGTCGCATTACGGGGCTGTCTAAGATCGCGCGACTGGTCGACGTGTACGCCAAGCGGCCCCAGGTTCAGGAGCGTCTCACCACTCAGGTTGCCGACGCTCTGGTCGAGCACCTTGGCGCCCGCGGCGTCATCGTCGTTGTGGAGGCCGAGCACTTGTGCATGTCGATGCGCGGGGTCCGAAAGCCGGGATCGCGCACGGTGACGAGCGCAGTGCGCGGGCTCATGCGCGACGGCGCCACTCGCGCCGAGGCCATGAGCCTCATCGTTGGGAAGTAGCCGATGCAGGCGCGTCCCGACGGGCCCGCCTTGCCCGTCGCTCCCCGCACTCTCGTGATGGGAATTCTCAACGTCACGCCCGACAGCTTTAGCGACGGCGGCCTCTACGCGAGCACCGAGGCGGCGATTGCCCGCGGACTTGCCCTTGCGGCCGAGGGCGCCGACATCGTCGACGTGGGGGGCGAGTCCACGCGGCCTGGGGCGCAGCGAGTGGACCCTGCCGAAGAACTCGCGCGCGTGATCCCTGTGGTCGAGGCGCTCGCCGCCGCGGGGGTGCCCGTGAGTATCGACACGATGAGGGCCTCCACCGCGCGCGCGGCCGTCGCCGCGGGCGCGCGCCTCGTCAATGACGTCTCAGGAGGCCTGGCCGACCCCGCGATGGCAGGGGCGGTCGCCTCGCTCGGCATCGACTATGTCGCGATGCATTGGCGCGCGCACTCGATCGAGATGGACGGTCGAGACACGTACACCGACGTCGTCGCCGAGGTGAGGGACGAGCTCGAGGCCAGGCTCGCCGCGCTGGTCGCGGCGGGCGTCGAGCAGAGCCGCATCGTCCTCGATCCTGGTCTCGGCTTTTCAAAGGTTGCCGAAAGCAATTGGCCACTCTTGGCGCGCATGGCCGAGTGGAGCGGCGGCGCGCGGGTGCTGATAGGCGCGTCGCGCAAGCGATTCCTTGGCACTGTGATCGCACGTCGCTCGCCAGAGGGGAGCGCGCAGGGGGGCGCGCAGGGGGGCGCGCAGGGGAGTGCTGCGCAACCATCCGGTCGGGAACACGCCACCACCGCGGTCACCACCTTGGCGGCGGCGGCGGGCGCGTGGGCGGTGAGAGTTCACGATGTGAGCGCGGCATGTGACGCAATCGCGGTCGTGTCCGCTTGGCAAGATGCGACAAAGGCGACACGATGAACTCATGACATGGTCGTCGGGCCCCTATGTGCGGGCAGGAATCGAACTTGACCGGATCGCCGTCGAAGGCATCCGAGTGACCGCGTACCACGGCGTTCTCGAGACTGAGAGATCGACGGGGCAAATCTTCCTTGCCGACGTGGTCGCACACGTGTCGACTCGCGCTGCAGCGGCAAAGGACGATCTTGACAAGACCGTCAACTATTCGGATATTGCGGACAAGGCCGCCGCGGTGCTTGGAGGCGATCCCTCCAACCTCGTCGAGACCGTCGCAGAACACGTCGCGCTAGCCGTGCTCGAGATGGATGGCGTGTATTGCGTCGACGTCCGCATCCACAAGCCGCAGGCGCCGCTCCACGTGGAGTTCAAGGACGTAACGGTCGCGATCAGGCGCGACGTTCGCACCGGTGGACTTTGGGCAGACAAGCGCATTGGCTCCTCTGCGGGAATGTCAGACGACCCTCTCGACTTTTTTGCAAAGCCCCCTGTTCGGGACCAACTTGATCGCCGGCCCGCCAGGGCGGTGCCCGCTCTGCTCGCGCTGGGCGGCAATGTTGGCGACGTCGAGCCCACACTGCGCGCGGCCGTCGATGCCCTCACCAGGGTCACAGGAATCGACGTCGTCGCCACGTCACCCTTGTACTCATCGGCAGCAGTCGGGGGCCCGCCTCAACCCGACTTCCTCAACGCCGTGGTGCGCATCAGCACCATCCTGTCCCCGCGCGAGCTGCTCTGGGCGTGCCAAGGTATCGAGATGGTGCACGGGCGCGAGCGCCACGAACCCAACGGCCCGCGCACGCTCGACATTGACATCATCGATTTCGATGGCGCCGAGGCGACCACTGCGGACCTCACCCTTCCCCACCCGCGCGCGCACGAGCGGGCGTTTGTTCTCGTGCCGTGGGCCGACATGGAGCCCGAGGCCACGCTTCCGGGCGCGGGTTCGATTGCGCCACTGGCGTCCGCAGCTGACACGACGGTCACCGTGGTCGCGAACCCGTGGCCGGCACCGGCCACATCGTGACGGCCACATCGTGACAGCCACATCGTGACAGCCGCATGATGACAGCCGCATGATGACAGCCGCATGATGAGCGCGGGCGCACGGTGAGGCCGCTCAAGTGGCGCGTGCTCGCAGCCGCACTTTTGATCTCAGCCGCCATAGGCGCGGGAGGTTCGTTCCTCGCCCTACGCGGGGGCGCCGCTCCCGTGCACCTGCCGTGGACCACCCTCGTGGTGGGGATCGCCTTGGGCGGGGTTGTGTTGGTCATGGCGTGGCCCATTCGCCAACTGAAGCGCGGTAAGCACGGTCGGATTGACGCCACCAGGGCCGTGAGGACCGCAATGCTTGCTCAAGCGTCGGCCTACGCGGGCGCCCTGCTTGGCGGAATCTATGGCGGCTTCGGCCTGGTGTTGTTGCGCGACTGGTCACATACGCCGCGTAAGGAAGCCGCGATTGC
This sequence comes from Demequina sp., assembly GCA_043733605.1. Classification (GTDB taxonomy): domain Bacteria; phylum Actinomycetota; class Actinomycetes; order Actinomycetales; family Demequinaceae; genus Demequina. The sequence continues at coordinate 4,448 of JAYTGI010000153.1, forward strand.
GGCCGGTCTCGCCGCGTTGGGAGGGCTCATCATGCTCGCCGCGGGAGTCGTCGCGGAATGGTGGTGCCGCATCACCGATGGCACAGATGAAGAGCCTGCCCACGAACGACGCGAGCCAGGGGTGGCACACTAGCCGTATGACCTGGTTCACCCCCGAGGCCGTGGCGTGGACCGCCGCATCACGCCGACTGATTCCCGCCCGCCTGATTTCGCTCGGGGTGGTGCTCGTCCCCGTGCTTGCCGCTGCCGTCGCGGGGGCGCTACTCCTGACGCCGTTCTTGTGGTGGGTCGCGGGCGGCATCGCATTGCTGGCCGCGTGGTCCGCATGGATCACCGTGCGCATCGTTCTCGCCCACGGTTGGGCCGAGCGCGACGATGACCTCTTGGTGAAGCGCGGCCGGATGTGGCGATCGGTCACGGTGGTGCCCTACGGTCGCATGCAGTACGTCGAGGTCACTGCAGGGCCACTTGCCCGCGCGTTTGGCATCGCGACTGTCCAACTTCACACCGCGTCGCCAGGCACCGATGCCTCGCTTTCGGGCGTCCCCGCCGACGATGCCGCGCGATTGCGCGACAGGCTGACGTCGCGCGGCGAGGCGCGCCTGGCAGGGCTATGAGCCTCGGTAGCGCAAGCGATAGCGAACGCGTCTACTCGGCGCCGCGCGAGTGGGTGCATGTCCACCCCGTGTCTCCACTTCTGGGCGGATGGGCAGCGTTTGCCGCAGTCGTGGGCCTCTGGTTCTACAACGGCCCGGCAAAGCCTGACCCTGGGCAGCCTCGCGAATTGCACGTATCCCTTGCCTTGCTCGCGGGCGCGGCGGTAGTTGCAGCGCTCTTCGCGATCGGCTTCGGGTACCTGTCGTGGCGGTTCCACACGTTCCGTATCACCGATGAAGCCGTCGAGCAGCGAAAAGGCATGCTCTTTCGCCAGCAGCGACAGGCGAGGCTTGACAGGCTCCAGGCAGTCGACGTGGTGCAACCGCTTCTGGGCCGCGTATTCGGATTCGCAAAGATCAACATCGAGGTAGCGGGAGGGAGCAAGTCGGGGATCGAGTTGCATTTTTTGCGTTTGGCCGATGCAGAGGCGTTGCGGAACGAAATCCTGGCGCTTGCGGCGGGCTTCAGGGCCGACGTCGCCGCGACTCGCGACCCCGGTCGGGAACGCGGTGGCAAGGGATTTAGTCTGCGGACCGAGGCGGAAGAGTTCAGGCTCGCGCCCGCTCCAGGCTCCGCGCGTACGTCCATTGCCGCGGCGGAGGAGCGACCGCT
>JAYTGI010000154.1:0-1961 GCA_043733605.1 Demequina sp.
GCCGTCTCGCCTCGTCAAGACGCCGCAAGAGATGTCAACAGTTTTGTACGCGGCTGTTGACGTGGTTACTCCAATTTGCATCCACGCTCGGCGGCGGGACGCGCGTTAGCGTCCCGCATGTGGGTTTCGACTCGGTATCAGGTTTCGTTCTGCCGGGCACGCAGTCCCAGGTCCGCCGAGACCGGGAATGACAGATCCAGTTGCACCGGAACCTGCGGGCAGCGAACATCACAAGCTTCACGATGCTCTACAGCGGGCAGAGACACATCTTGCGCCGGCGTGGCGGCGTGTGTCCGACGGTGAAGCACGGTGGCCGGCAAGCGCGGCCGTGTTGGTCGCGCTGGCGTTGCAGATCGCGCTCCCGGAACGGTTGACGCTCGGCAAGACCTGGATCATTCCCGCCGGCGAAGGCGTAGTGCTGCTTGCCCTGACAATTACCAGCCCACGACGGATCAGCGCCCATTCGCCACGCGCACGCGCCATCAGTCTCATCCTGATCGCGGCGATGACTGTCGCCAACGTCAGTTCGGCGACTCGACTGGTGCGCGGACTGATCAACGGAACAGAAGGCACCGACCCGAACAAGTTGCTCGCCACCGGCGCCGCGATCTGGTTGACCAATGTGGTCATCTTCTCCTTGTGGTACTGGGAGTTCGACCGCAACGGACCTGGAGCCCGCGCCGAAGCAACCAACCCGCACCCCGACTTCGTCTTTCCCCAGATGTCTTCGCCTGAACTCGCTCCACACGACTGGCAACCAACCTTTGCCGACTATCTCTACCTCTCGTTCACCAACGCCACCGCGTTCAGCCCGACTGACACCTTGCCGTTCTCCCACTGGGCCAAAATGATGATGATGATCCAATCAGCGGTATCGCTGATCACCGTCGGTCTCGTCATCGCCCGAGCCGTGAACATCCTCAAGTAGCCGATCAAGAAGTTGACCGCACCCGAGCCACGAACCCGGCCAGCCGCGATCACGAACCCAGACACGTACTTGGCCGATAGCGACACGACCCGACACGGATCGTCCGCGCAGCCTCGGATAGCAACCAGGCCGCTTGTCGGCGTAGGACGCCCGCCAGGCGTTCTTGCTCTCCTGGACGTACAGGGTGCCCTCGCCGTTGCCGTTTTTATTGAACACGGATTTCGAACCGTCAGCGAAGGTAACGGTCTTGGTAGTGGGTTTGCGTGGCACTGCCGACCTCCCCGAGCGGCGAGGCTGGCCCAAAATTCCTACGAAGTCACGCAACCAGTCACGCAACGCTCCACGAGCGGCGGCCTACGTCTAGGCCGATATCACCTGCTCACGAGCTTCTTGGCGGACGCTAGTGAACGCTAGTGTCCGCCAGAAGCCCCTATGGCGGAAGGGGTGGGATTTGAACCCACGGAGACGCAGAACGCCTCAACGGTTTTCGAGACCGGCCCATTCGTCCGCTCTGGCACCCTTCCGCTGGCCACACTACCGTCCACTACATTGCACCCGGACATCGTTTGTGGACTCAACCAGAGTGCCCAGGTCCCCAATCGATCTCAAGGTGACCATGACCCTGCCGATGTTCCTCCCATGACCACATCCGACCCCCTCGGCGCGCCTCGCGCTGCATGGGACGTGATCGAGCAGACCTGCACCTCACGATTCACGGGTGAGCTCGCCCTGAAGACTGCTTCGGCGACCACGAACGTGTACATGACCCGCGGTCTGATCTACCTCGCCGAGCATCCGGGCGAGCCGACGCTGATCGACCGATTGCTGGCTGCCGGGGTGATCTCCCCCGATCTTCTCCCGCCGGATTCACCGAACACCGCCAACCTCGATGCGGTGTTCTCGGTCGACCCGATGAACATGCGCGAGCACGTCGAAACAGTCATCCAACTCGATACGGAGAAGGTGCTGCTGGAGATCGCCGCCGAGACGGTGCTGTCCTTCCAGACCACGATGTATCGCCATCACCCGTCGA
>JAYTGI010000155.1:0-5695 GCA_043733605.1 Demequina sp.
GTCTCGGACCGGTTGGGCACCCCGCAAGGACGATTCACGCAGTGCCTACCAGGGCAGCAGCGACCGCCCGCAGCGCGGCGCCGGCTACCAAGGCAACCGTGGCGACTCACGTGGTGAGCGCCCCGCAGGTACCGGTGGCTACCAGGGCAACCGTGATGATCGAGCTCCGCGCCGAGACGACTCGCAGTCCGAGGATAGGGGCGCCGCGCCTCGACGCGACTTCGCGCCTCCGGCAAGGGAACCGGGCCACGGCGCAGCCCACAAGAGCAAGAATAAGTCGACGGGACGCCAGCCACCCGGAAGCCGCAGAGGCAAGGCGCGGCCGAAGAAGAAGGACTAGTCGGACGAGCCCGAGGCCGCGGCGTCCTCGTCGGCGTCCACATTCCTGAGGTCGGCGATCGCGCGGTCGAAGTCCTCGAGAGTTTCGAAGGCCTGATAGACGCTCGCGAATCTCAGGTAGGCGATCTCGTCGAGGTCTCTCAGCGGAGTGAGAATCGCCAGGCCGATATCGAGCGCATCAATCTCGGCCTGTCCGGAATCGCGAATCGCCTCCTCGACCTTTTGAGCAAGAAGTGCGAGGTCATCGTCAGAGACGGGCCTGCCTTGGCAGGCCTTACGCACGCCTGAGATGATCTTGTCTCGCGAGAAGGGCTCCACCACGCCCGACCGCTTCACAACGGAGAGCGAAAACGCCTCGACCGTCGAGAATCTCTTGCCGCAATTGGGGCATTGACGGCGCCTACGAATGAGTGAGCCGTCGTCGGCCGTCCTCGAATCAATGACGCGAGAATCGGCGTGTCGGCAAAAGGGGCAGTGCATTCCCCGAGTGTCCCACGGACTCCGCCTGTGGCCCACCCGCCACGGGACATCAGCCGTAAATCGGCACCAAGAGCTGGTCGCCTGGTCGGATGTTCGCCGAGTCGAGCAGGTTCATCGACTTGACGGTCCCAACGGTGTCTCGCACGTCGCCCGACGAGGGAGTAATCGCCTGGGCGATCGACCACAGCGTCTCGCCTTCCGCGACAACGTAAGTGTCCGAAGCGGAGGGCTCCAAATCGCCTTGTGCAAATGCCTGTGGAGCGACAACAAGCGCGACGACGGCCATCACAAGAACCGCAGTCCACCGACGTGCCCTCATCTTTGCGGTCTTCACAACGCGAATACTCATGATCACTCCTCTCCAGTCGAACACACGTTCGTCGAACACTTGTTCTATTTGTACCACCCCAGGCCGACACGCACAAGTTTTTCTCGAACACCTGTTTGATTTTGGTACCAATGTGCCCTACGGTCGACTACTAGAGGACCACGAAGGTCTGACACCGGTCGCGGTCGGGGTCGACCACAAAGGAGAAGCGGCATGTCAGCGAACGGCCAAGACGCCACCATCCACGAGTTTCCCTCGTCACACGGCGATATCACGGACAGGCAGCGCCGCATTCTTGAGGCGATTCGCGACTCGGTGACGACGCGCGGCTACCCGCCGTCGATGCGCGAGATCGGCGAGGTTGTTGGCCTCACGTCAAGTTCTTCCGTGAAGCATCAGTTGACCGCGCTGCAAGCCAAGGGCTATCTGCGTCAGGACCCGAACCGACCGCGCGCCCTCGAGGTCGTCATACCAGACGACGATGCCGACGTCGTGTCCCTCGCGCCTGGTTCACACTCATCGACCGTTGACGACGACCGCGTGGTACGGGTCCCCCTCGTCGGCCGCATCGCGGCCGGCGGCCCCATTCTGGCCGACCAGCAGGTTGAAGACGTCTTTGCGCTGCCGCGTCAGCTCACGGGAGATGGGGAGCTTTTCATGCTCAACGTCTCGGGCGATTCCATGATCGACGCGGCCATATGCGACGGCGACTGGGTGGTCGTGAGGCGGCAGAACGACGCCGAAAATGGCGACATCGTCGCGGCGCTCCTGGATGACGAGGCGACCGTCAAGACGCTCAGGCGCCGAGACGGCCAAGTGTGGCTCATGCCCCATAACCCGGCATACACGCCCATCGATGGCACCCACGCACGGATTATGGGCAAGGTTGTCTCGGTGATGAGGCGGGTCTAGGCCCCTAGGCCCCGCTCTACAACCAGAACCCGTACGCGGGCAGCGGGGCTAAAGGCGTACGGAGCGCGCTAGCGTGCTCGCCACGACTCTTGCCAGTGAAAGCCGCCCGTGATCGCTTGACTCATGGCCTTCATGGCGTTGGCGATCGTGACTTGGTATACCCGCGATTCATCGGTGACCGCTTGCTCGGCAAGAGCGCGGCTCGATCGCTCAAAGTGCGCGAGATACTCCGCGAAGCGCTCTCTTTCGGCGCGTTGGCCGCGCTCAAAGTCCGCAGATGTCACGTCTTCTGTCATCAGTGGTCTACCTCCTCGGTCAGGTTACGAGACTTGCGACTGGTTCGGTGCAACCACGCGCGAGGCATCGGCCGACGCGACCTCGTCGAGCCGCCGCAGCGCGCCCAACACTGCGTCACGGTCGGTCGTCACCCACATCGGCGGAAGCGACTTGGTGAGGAAGCCTCTGTAGCCCGCGGTCGCTAGCCGGGGGTCGAGCACAGCGACCACTCCCCTGTCGTCGACCGATCGAATGAGTCTGCCCGCACCCTGCGCGAGCAATAGCGCGGCATGGGTCGCGCTCACTGCGAGGAATCCATTGCCGCCCGCTCGCCCCACTGCCTCTGTTCTGGCTTGAGAGATGGGCTCGTCTGGGCGCGGGAACGGAATGCGGTCGATGACGACGAGGCTCGCCGTCGCCCCCGGAACGTCCACGCCTTGCCACAAGGTCGTGGAACCGAAGAGGCACGCTCGTGGATCCTCGGTAAATTGCCGCACCAAGGTGGGGACCTGGTCGTCCTTCTGGTACATCACGGGCACGTCAAGCCGCTCGCGCATCGCCTCGGTGGCCATCAGAGCCGCCTTGTGCGACGAGAACAGACCAAGAGTCCGCCCCCCGGCCGCCTCGATCAGTGCGGCGAGTTCGTCGAGTGCCTCGTCGGAGATCCCGCCCATTCCGGGGCGCGGCAAGTGCGCAGCCACGTAGAGAATGCCCTGCTTCGCGTAGTCGAAGGGGCTTCCGGCGTCGAGAGTCGCCGGATCCTCCACGCCGAGGTGCCGCGCCACCGCATCAAAACCGCCGCCCAAGGCGAGGGTCGCGGAGGTGAACACCGCAGGCTTGTCTGCGAGAAGCTTGTCCGAGATGACACCCGACACGTTGAGGGGCGCCGTGAGCACCCTCTCGGGAGTGACGGCGTCGTAGTCGCCGTCCGCGGACGCCAGCCACAGGACAAAGTTGCCTGCCTCGGCCTGAAGCTCCTCGCACACGTCGACGATGTCGGTCAACGCGGCGCTCGCCATCTTGACACCCGCACCCGCGTCCTTGGCTCCCCCCACTTCCTTTGACTGCTTGGTGACGGCACTGAGGGCCTCGCGCGCTCCCGCGCGCACCAGCTCGATCGCCTCCGCTAGCGCGGGCGACGGCCCACCCCGCAAGAGCCCGATGCGTTCCTCACCCAGCGCACCGTCAAGAGCGCGCGCGGCCCTGTCGAGGTGCTCTGCGAGAACACCGACGCGCCGGGCTCGCGTCGACGCGCGCTCCACCGCCCTGGGAGTCAACTCGTGAGTTGCGGACGACGTGATCCTCGACACCAATTCGTGGGCCTCGTCGACGATCAGCGCGTCATGCTCGCCAAGCATGTCGTGACTGGTTGCCTGAACTCCGAGAACTGCATGATTGGTGACGACGATATGAGCGCGCGAAGCCTGGTCGCGGCACTTCTGAGAAAAGCACTCCGCGACCACGGGGCAGCTGCCCTCAAGGCATTCGCGGCCCGCCACGGAGACCTGCGCCCACGCCCGTGCAGATACGCCTGGCACGAGGTCGTCGCGGTCTCCAGACTCCGTTTCCTTTGCCCACTCGTGGAGCCGCGCCACTTCGCGCCCCAATTCCGATGTGGGGCCGAGGGGCAGCGCCCCGGGAACGTCGTCGTCGGGGTAACCGCCGCCCATCTTGTGGACGCACAAATAGTTGCTTCTGCCCTTGAACAGTGCGGTCGATGCGCGCGCGCCGAGGACCGGCTCGAGAGCGTCGATGACCGCGGGCAGGTCCTTGGAGAACACCTGCCGTTGTAGGGCAAGCGTGGCCGTCGAGACCACGATGCGTTCCTTGTGCGTGATCGCCCTTGCGACCGCAGGTACGAGGTAAGCAAGAGACTTTCCGGTTCCCGTTCCCGCCTGAACGAGGAGGTGTTCACCACCTTCGAGCGCACGACCGACGGCCTCCGCCATCGATTCCTGGCCCTCACGGCGCTGGCCACCTACCGATGCAACCACGTCCGCAAGCAGCGCACGCACGTCGTTCGTGTCCGTCACAGCGCGACGACGGCCTCGTGGATGCGGGCGGCCAGCGAATTGGTGACATCGGCCACCAGGTGATAGCCCTCATCCGAGTGGGTCTCGCTCACCACTTCTCCCGCCCTGTGGGCCTCGCTGACGAGGTCACCGCGCGTGAACGGCAACACCACGTCGACGCGCACTGGGGGGCGAGGGAGCATCTCCCCAACCCTGATCATGAGCGCCTCGAGGCCCTCACCAGTGAGCGCCGACACCTCGATCGACGGCTCGCGGCGTCCGCGCAACATCAACAAGACGTCGGGTTCGGCGATGTCGACCTTGTTGAAGACGAGGAGTTCGGCGACCTCATTCGCGCCTGGCACGTCGGCGAGGACCTCATGGACCGCGCGAATCTGGCCTTCGGGGTCGGGGTGTGCGGCATCGACGACGTGAAGCACGAGATCCGCGTTGGTGACCTCTTCGAGCGTCGACGCAAAGGCCGCCACCAACTGGTGAGGCAGGTCCTTCACGAAGCCGACTGTGTCCGAGACGGTGATGTCGCGACCATCGGGCACGTGAGCCTTGCGCACCGTCGGGTCGAGAGTGGCGAAAAGTGAGTTCTGCACGAGCACCCCCGCGCCCGTGAGGCGGTTGAGTATCGACGACTTGCCCGCGTTCGTGTAGCCGACGATAGCGACGTTCGGTATCGCGAGCCTGTTCTCGCGTCGCACCTTGCGCGCGGGCTCCATGTCCTTGATCTGCCTGCGCAATTGCGCCATGCGGGTGTGGATTCGCCTGCGATCGAGCTCAATCTTGGTTTCACCAGGTCCGCGAGAACCCATGCCTGCGGCGGCTCCACCCACCTGGCCGCCCGCCTGCCGCGACATCGACTCACCCCAGCCGCGAAGGCGCGGCAACAGGTATTCGAGCTGCGCAAGCTCGACCTGAGCCTTGCCCTCTTTGGACTTGGCGTGCTGGGCGAAAATGTCCAGAATCAGCGCGGTGCGGTCGATGACCTTGACCTTGACGACGTCCTCCAGGGCGCGTCGCTGGCTGGGCTGCAACTCATCGTTCACGATCACCGTGTCGGCTCCAGTGGCCTTGACGACGTCGCGCAGCTCGATCGCCTTTCCCTTGCCGATGTACGTGGCCGGGTCTGGGTGTGGCAGGCGCTGAAGCATGCCGTCAAGCACCTCGGAGCCTGCGGTCTCCGCGAGCGCCGCAAGTTCGCTCAGCGAAATCTCGGCGTCCTTGGCCGTGCCTCGCGACCACATGCCGACAAGGACGACCTTCTCGAGGCGCAGTTGCCTGTACTCAACCTCGGAAATGTCCTCAAGTTCGGTTGAGAGCCCGGCGACGCGGCTTG
>JAYTGI010000156.1:0-5689 GCA_043733605.1 Demequina sp.
GAAGATTCCAGCGCCACGAACGCGACAGCTTCAGCACGAGCGCGAGCGCCGTCGAGCAGGGTCCGAGCCCGAGCGGAAACGTGGAAGGCCCTGCGCACGTCGTCGGAGCCGACTCCGCGCGCATCGTCCGCCGAGACGGGCACGGAGCGTGCGACCGCCAGGCTGGCGCCGAGCACCTCTACCCGGGCGATCGCATCGGCCAGTCGCTCGGCGAGCAGGGTCCCATCGGCTACAGCGGCGTCGATGGCTGCGGCGATCTCGCCGATCTGCGCGTCGGTGTTGCGGGTGCCAATACACAGCAGGTCGGCACCCGCGGCGAGCGATGCCACCGCGGCGGCGGGAATGCCTCTGCCGCCTGACGCTCCTGTCATGTCGAGCGCATCGGTGACGATGACGCCGTCGAATCCAAGCTCATCGCGCAGCAGTCCGGTGAGGATGCGGCGGGAAAACGTCGCGGGATAGACGGGGTCGAGAGCCGGAAACACGATGTGGCTGGTCATGATGGTGCGAGTGCCTGCCGCGATCGCGGCGCGGAAGGGCACGAGCTCCCGCGAGCGCAATGTCGCCTCGTCTGCACTCACCACAGGCAGCGCCACGTGGGAGTCGTGCGACGTGTCACCATGACCGGGGAAGTGCTTGGCACACGCGGCGACGCCGGTCGACTGCAGACCCTCGGTCCACGCCGCCGTGTGCAGAGCCACCGCGGCGGGATCGGCTCCGAAACTGCGGACCCCGATCACGGGATTGTCGGGGTTCGAGTTGACGTCGGCGTCTGCCGCGAGCGCGAGGCCGACTCCGGCCGACCTAAGCTCGAGGCCTACCAGTTCGCCGACGCCCCGAGTGAGGCTCGCGTCGCCGAGTCGCCCCAGCACCGCGTTGCCTGGAAACGGCGATCCTTCTCGCTGGTGAAGGCGACTCACATCCCCACCTTCCTCGTCCATCGAGACGATCGCGGCGGGGCGCGCCTCGTAGAGGGAGGATGTGAGGTCGCGGACCTGGGGCAGGGAGGCGACATTTTCGGCAAACAGACACACGCCACCCATCCCGCCTGCCAGTCGAGCGACCAGCCAATCGGGCGCCTCGGTGCCCACGAACCCTGGCATGAGCACGGTGAGCGAGTTCATCCCTTGACCGCCCCTCCGACCAGCCCTGCCGTCATGCGCCCCTGCACGAACAGGAAGAAGATGATGATGGGGACCGCCACGAGGGTCGAGGCCGCCATGACCTGCCCCCAGTCGGTCTCCCGGGTGGCCGATGCCTGAATGAAGCCTCGCAGCCACAGTGGCAGGGTGTGGCGGGCCTCGCTCGGCAGCAGCACAAGCGCCACGGTGAACTCGTTCCAGGCCTGCAGGAACGCGTAGACGCCCGACGCGACCAGACCAGGGGCCAGCAGAGGGAAAGTGATCCTCATGAACGCCCCCGTGCGGCTCAGGCCGTCGACCATGCCCGCCTCCTCGAGTTCCACAGGAACGCCCGCCACGAACCCGCGCAGCATCCACACGGTGAACGGCACGACGGCGGCCGTGTAGATGACGCTCACACCGATGACGCTGTCGAGTTGCCCGAGGCCGGCCATCATCTTGTATTGGGCGATGAACAACGCCTCGGCTGGCAGCATCTGGACGAGCAAGACCCCCACTAAGAAGGACTTGCGGCCGCGGAATCGGAACCTGGAGATGGCCACTGCGGCCAAGAACGCGAACGCAATGCAGACCACCACGACAACGAGTGCGATCGACAGGCTCATGCTGAGCGCGGTCATGAACGAGCCATCGGCGACTACTGCTCGAAAGTTATCGAGTGACCCTCCGAACGGCAGGAAGGTGGGAATGAACGACTGAAGGGTCCGATTGGGAAGCAGGGCGGAGTTCGCCATCCAGTACACGGGGAACACCCAGATCAGCGCGATCACTATGGCGACCGCCGAAAGGCTCAGGCGCGCCAGGCGACGTGAGTTCATGACTCATCCTCCTTGAGGAGACGGCGGACGTACCACCAGCTGATGGCGATCGTGAGGAGCAGCACCAGGACGGACGCAGCCGAGGCCGAACCAAAGTCCTGCGCGCCCGTACCGACCTTGTAGATGAAGGTGCCAAGAAGGTCGTAGGACGTGCCGCTCGCCCCCGCATCCTGCAACATCGTGATCTGGGTGAAGACCCTGAGGTCCCAGATCACCTGCAGGAGGGCGACGATCGCGATCACAGGGCGGATGATGGGCAGCACGACAAGGCGCAACCTCTTCATACCCGATGCGCCGTCGAGGGAGGAGGCCTCGAGAACCTCGTCCGACACTTGGCTGAGCCCCGCATAGATCGAGAACGCGACGAACGGCACAGACATCCACACCACGATCACGAGAGCGACAATGAAGAACGTCGACGGGCTCGCAAGCCAGTCAAAGCGGTACATGTTCACGCCGGGGAGACTGTCGAGCAGATAGTTGATGGCGCCGCGCCTGCGGTCAAACAACCACGTCCACACCGTCATGGCCGCGACGACGGGCATCGCCCAAGCGAGCAACAGCGAGATCTGAAGCGTGAGCCGCGCGAACGTGCTGATCTGTTGCATCAGCACCGCCAGTCCGAGCCCGATCAACAGGGTGATCGTGGCCGCCGCGCCACAAAACGCGAGCGACCGTCCAACTACTCCCCAGAACGCACTGTCCGTCAACAGCGACACATAGTTGTCGATGCCGACGAATTGCGCGGGCTGACCAAACTGTTGCTTGAGGCCGTACTCCTTGAGGGATGTGACGAGCTGCCACACGGTGGGATAGCCGGTTCCCACGAGCAGGATGATGATCGAAGGGACGACGAGTAGGTACGGCACCTTGGAGCGGGGCTTTCGGCGCTTCACCGTGGAGGCGTCGCTGCGCGAGGTGGTGGTGGCGGTCACGACGACGGCCTCCCTTCTGCGGGTGGGCATGACAAAGACAACTGTGGTGAGTGAAGGGTCTCGCGGATCGGGCCGCGGCGCTGCGATTATTCACAACAGTGCTGATTCACAACAGTGCTGTGCAGCAGTGCCGCGACCCGATCGTGCGAGCGGTGGCTAGTGTCAGCCGTTGAGCATTGGGGTGATCTTGGCGTCGTACTCGGTCGCGAGCGCGGCGACGTCGCCACCCGCCGCTACCTTGCCAAAGAACTCCTCGAGTACCTGAGCGCCCTCGACCGCTGCCCAGCCGGGTGCGGCAGGTGTGAGCTTCGAGTTCGCGGCGGATGCCACGAGCGCCTTGGCGAACTGGTCATCACCGAGCGATGACGTGTAGTCCAGGTTTGCCGGGCCAAGACCGTTCTCGCCGAGCATCTTTTGATACTCAGGGGAGAAGATGATCTTCAGAAGTGCGCGAGCACCGTCCTGGTTCTTGGATGCCGCCGAGATGGCGATGTTCGAGCCGCCTGCAAAGACGGGGGCAGCGCCTCCGTCAACACCAGGAAGCACGAATGCGCCAAAGGTGTCGTCGTTCCATACGACCTTGTCACCATCAGCGTCACCGATCGACCAGTGCGCCCAACCTGGAGCGATGATCGTGGCGGCCTCTGGCTTGCCCGTCGACTCGTTGTTGTTGATGTTCACCCACGGAGTGGAGTCGAACTCACCCACCGGCGCGTGAGACGCGTTGGTGAACAGGTCCTGGAACATCTCGAGTCCAGTGATGGACTTCGGGTCCGACAGGGTCGAGACCCACTTTCCGTCTTCCTTCTTTGCGAGGTCTCCACCGTTGGCGAAGATCCATGAAATGGCGTTGCGCCAGTCGGAACCGCCGATGTAGAAGCCAGAGGTATCGGCCGTAGTGAGCGCCTTCGCCGTGTCGCTAAACTCCTGCAGCGTCGTGGGCACCGTGACGCCTGCGGCGGCGTAGAGGTCCTTGCGGTAGAAGTTGTAGCGCGAGCCAAAGTAGTACGGAAGCGCGTATTGAGCGCCGTCGACCTCGCCCACCGCGACGAACGAAGGCAGCAACTTGTCGCCACCTAGTTCTTGGTACATGTCGGAAAGGTCAGAGAACGCTCCGACGTTGGTGAAAGTCGGCGACCACGTATTGCCGATCTCGGTGACGTCGGGGGTATTCTCGGAGTCGGGCAACTGGGTAGTGAGCTTGTTCAGGGCATCTCCCCAGGCCTGTTCCTCGATAGTGAGGGTGCCTCCGGTTGCCTCTGCGTATTGCGTCTTCAAGTATTCGCGCAGGGCATCCGGGGTGTCACCGCCCATGAGCCAGAACGTAACGTCCTGGGGGGCGACTGACGCGACGTCGGTGGTTGCCGACGTGCTGGGCTCGGAACCGGACGACGTACATCCGGACAGAGCGAGTGCACCGGCCGCCAGGATGGCGACGGAGCCAAGCATCGTCTTCTTCATTCGGTGTTCCTTTTCCTTTTGTATGTAGTCCGTGACCCCAAGCGGTCACGTACTTGAGGGGGGCTTACGAAACCCCCAACTGGCCGGTGAGGACCATGACCGCTGCGCCGAGCACGATGATGTCGCGACCGAGCGTGGTCATCCGCAGCGCAAGATTGCCGTGAAAGTCGGCCATCGTGCGAGAGCGGAGCGTCTCGGCGGTGCTGCTGAGCAGCGTGCCGCCAAGAAGTTCTGAGGGGCCTGAGATGACGACCTCGGCCAAGTTGAGGGCGCCCACCACTGGCGCGAGCGCGATGCCAAGGCGCTCCCCCGATTCGGCGAGCACCACATCCCTGTCGGCGCCGTCCGCGGCCAGGCGGGCCTCAAGTCGCGGGATGGCTAGCCAGGTCTCGAGGCAACCGTCCTTGCCGCAAGCGCACCGCTGTCCGCCGTCCGTGCCAACGACCACGTGCCCGATCTCGCCGGCGGCCGATCGCGCTCCCTGCACGGGAACCCCGCCCACCACGAGCCCGGAGCCGAGGCCGCGGCCAACGCGAATAAGCATCATGTCGTCCTGGCCCTGACCAAAGGTGCGCTCGGCCAGCGCGGCCACATTGGCGTCGTTTGCCACCTGGACGGGTAGCCCAGTGTCCGCGGCGAGAATGGCCTGGAGCGGGAGGTCATGCCAACCGAGGTTGGGGGCGCTGAGGATGGTGCCTTCCGCGTCCACGACGCCTGGGGAGCCTACGCCGATGCCGAGCACCGGAGTGGCAGCCTCTGCCAAGAGTCGGTGGAGAAGGCCCCGAATGGCCTCGACGGCCGCGTCTCCTGTGAGGCCCTTCGCCTCGACCTGCTCACGGTGGAGCACAGTGCCGTCGAGGTCCATGAGGGCCCCGCGGAACATGGCGTCGTACGACAAGTCGATGCCGACGATGGTAAATCCAGAGCGGTTGATGTCGAGCACCGTCGCCGGCTTGCCTGGCCTCGCGTCGGAACGCACACCCAACTCGATGACCAACCGCTCATCGATGAGGTCCGCCACGAGGTCGGAAATGGTGACGCGTGTGAGGCCTACCTCGCGAGCAACGTCGGCGCGGCTGAGCCCTGACGTTCGATACAGGGACTGCAGGACGAGCGCCCTGTTGTGGCTGCGCGCGTGCCCCGGCTGAATCCTGGCGCCCGGACGGACCGCAGCAGCAAGCCTCGCCCGCGGCTTCGTTGCCTGTGCCTCGCCTCGCGGCGTCGACTGAGTGGTCATGTTTGTTAGTAAAGATTACAAACAAACAAAGAGCAAGCCCTAGGGCCCAAAGATGCGGAAATGTTACCTACGCGAAGCGGGGGCCCTAGAGCAGGC
>JAYTGI010000157.1:0-5689 GCA_043733605.1 Demequina sp.
GGCCGGTGAGAGGACGCAGGGCGGGAATCCAATGCGGGTTGTGAAGGAACCGGGCGTCGGCGACAAAATCGGCGTCGGAAGGTAGACCGTTTCGGTAGCCGAACGACACAACATTCACCGTGAGCGGCAAATCGTGTAGGCCCACCTCCGCCGTGATGGTCTCGCGGAGTTCGTGGACGTTGAGGCTGCTCGTGTCGATGGTCAGATCGGCGCGGTCACGGAGAGCTCCAAGCAGTGAGCGTTCCCTCGCGATGCCTTCGAGTAGCGTTCCGTCCCGTTGGAGCGGGTGTGGACGTCGCGCCTCCTCGAAGCGCCTCACCAAAACGTCGTCGGAAGCGTCGAGAAACACCAACCGGACGGGGATGCCTCGCTCGGCAAGGTCGTCGACCACGGCGTCGAGGTCTTGGAAGAATTCCCCGCCCCTCACATCGACCACCGCCGCAAGCCGGTCGTGTGGCTCTTTGCCAACCATCGCGACGAGCCCACCGAGAAGTTGCGGCGGCAGGTTGTCCACCACGTACCAACCGAGATCGCCCAGCACTCCCGCCGCAAGAGTTCGTCCTGCGCCCGACATCCCGGTGAGAATCATCACCTCTGGCGGAGTCGTTGGCGCGTCAAAGGTGGGCTTGGGGAAGCCCGAGGGATAGGTGACCGGGTCTGGCTCGTCCTTCATGTCTCCAGGATGCCATCCCCGCCCCGAAGACTCGCGTGAATCGCCCGTGCGGTCGCCCCTCCAACTCCAGGCACTCTCGCGATTTGCTCGGTAGACGCTTCCCTGAGTCCCGCCAGCGAACCGAAGTGTCGCATCAACGCAATCGAACGCGTGGGACCAACACCCGGAATCTGGTCGAGCGTCGAGGCAGTCATCGCCTTGCCGCGCTTGGCCCTGTGATTCTTGATGGCGAAGCGGTGAGCCTCGTCGCGGACCCGTTGGAGCAAATAGAGGGACTCCGATCCGCGTGGAAGGATCGCAGGGAACTCGTCGCCAGGCAACCACACCTCTTCAAGCCTCTTGGCAAGGCCCACCACGGGAATGCCTGGAACACCCACGGCGTCCATCGCCCTGCGCGCGGCCGCGACTTGTGGAGGACCGCCATCGACGACGACGAGTTGCGGCGGATACGCGAATCGCGAAGTCTCTCGCTCTTCCGGTGGGAGCCGCGCCTCTTCCAGATAGCGCGCAAATCGCCTGGTCAACACCTCGGTCATGGCTACCGTGTCGTCGACGGCGTCGGCGACAGAAAATTGCCGATACTCCTTCTTCTTGGCCACGGCATCCTCGAACACCACCATGGATCCCACCTGATGCGTGCCTTGAGTGTGCGAGATGTCGTAACACTCGATCCGCAACGGCGCCTCATCCAAGCCGAGATGCTCTTGAAGGTCGCGGAGGGCAGCCGAGCGGGTCGTGAGGTCCGAGGCGCGCCTGAGACGATGCTGGTCGAACACCTGTTGCGCGTTCTTCGCTCCCGACTGAGCAAGTTCGGCCTTCTTGCCGCGGGTGGGTACTCGGATGGACACCGACGCGCCCCTCAAGCCGCGCAGGTAAGCGCCGATGACCTCGCCGTCGGTCGGTTCGAACGGAACAAGAACCTCAGACGGGATGGACTCGGCGGTGTCGTAGGCCTCTTGAAGCAAGGCCCTGACCATCTCGGCAGGGGTCAAGGGTTCGGGCTTGTCGACCACCCACCCGCGCTCGCCAACGATGCGGCCGTCGCGCACATAGAACACATGGGCGGCCGCCTCGAACTCGTCGTCCACCAGGCTAAAGACATCGGCATCCGTGCCCTGAGCAAGAACCACAGCATTGCGCTCGAGCACGCTCGTGAGCGCACGGAGCCTGTCCCTCGCTCGCGCCGCAACCTCAAAGTCCTCGCGCTCCGACGCCGCGACCATGGTGTCCGTCAGATCACGAATCAACGGCTTCGCATCGCCCGCCAGCACTTGGCATACGCGCTCCGCGAGCAGACGGTGTTCGGCCTCACCAATCTTGCCCACGCACGGCGCGGCGCATTTGTCGATGTACCCGAGCAGGCACGGTCGCCCTTGGCGCTCGGCCTTGCGATACACGGCAGGGGCGCACGTTCGCATGGGAAGAACGGTTAAGAGGGCATCGACCGACTCCCGAATCGCCCAGGCCTTGGCGTACGGCCCGAAGTACCGCACACCCTTCTTGCGCGCGCCACGCATGACTTGCATGCGGGGAACGGCCTCGTTCATCGTGACGGCGAGAAATGGGTAGGACTTGTCGTCCTTGAACACCACATTGAATCGAGGGTCATACTCCTTGATCCACGTGTGCTCGAGGACGAGCGCCTCTACCTCGTTGCGCACCACGGTCCACTCGACGGACGCCGCGGTCGTGACCATCGTCCGCGTGCGGGGATGAAGGGCACTCAGCGGTTGAAAGTAGTTCTGCAGTCGCTGTCGGAGGTTCTTCGCCTTTCCGACGTACACGACCCTGCCGTGCGCGTCGCGAAAGCGATAGACGCCAGGACCAGTGGGGATCGTCCCCTGCGCGGGGCGATAGTCGGCGGGATTGGCCACGACGCCAGCCTAGGCCGGGGCCGCTGCGGCCAGTTGCGTGCTGCCACTGTGAGTGCTGCCACTTTGCACACGCAGGAGTTCCGCAAGGAATTCGCCGGTGAAGCTGTCCGGGTGCTTCGCAATGTCTTCGGGCGTCCCCTGGGCGACCACCAGGCCACCGCCTGACCCTCCCTCGGGGCCCATGTCAATGACCCAGTCCGCCGACTTGATGACATCAAGATTGTGCTCGATCACGATCACCGTGTTGCCCTTGTCGACCAGTCCCTCGAGAACGCCAAGGAGCTTCCTCACGTCCTCAAAGTGCAGCCCGGTGGTCGGCTCATCAAGAACGTAGATCGTGCGGCCAGTGGATCGGCGTTGCAGCTCGGAAGCGAGTTTGACGCGCTGCGCCTCGCCTCCCGAAAGCGTCGGCGCCGGTTGGCCGAGCCTGACGTAGCCCAGCCCCACCTCGACGAGCGTCGTGAGGTGTCGAGAGATCGAGGGGATGGCCTCGAAGAACTCGGAGGCCTCCTCGATCGGCATGTTGAGCACGTCCGCGACGCTCTTGCCCTTGAAATGGACCTCGAGGGTTTCCCTGTTGTAGCGGTCGCCCTTGCACACCTCGCACGGGACATAGACATCGGGAAGGAAGTTCATCTCGATCTTGAGAGTGCCGTCGCCATGGCAGGACTCGCAGCGACCGCCCTTGACGTTGAAGGAGAACCGGCCGGGGCCGTATCCGCGAACCTTCGCCTCCTGGGTCTCCGAAAACAGTTTGCGCACCTTGTCCCACACGCCGGTGTAGGTGGCGGGGTTCGACCGCGGCGTGCGGCCGATGGGCCCCTGGTCAACGTGGACGATCTTGTCGAGCTGTTCAGTTCCCTCAATACGCGTGTGACGACCGGGAACCTGTCGCGCGCGGTTGAGTTCATTCGCAAGCGCCGTGTACAAGATCGTGTTGACCAAGGTCGACTTGCCGGACCCCGACACCCCCGTCACCGCGGTGAACACACCCAGCGGGAAGGTCACGTCGATATCCCTCAGGTTGTGCTCGCGTGCGCCGACGACCGTGATTTGCCGGGACGCGTCCATCGCGCGCCGTGTGGCGGGCACGGGGATCCGCCTGCGGCCGGAAACGTAGGCGCCTGTCAGCGAGCGCTCGTTCAGAAGTAGGTCTGCATACGTGCCCGAGTGGACCACCTCTCCCCCGTGCTCGCCTGCCCCAGGTCCGATGTCAACGACCCAATCGGCTGTGCGGATTGTGTCTTCGTCGTGCTCCACCACGATCAGCGTGTTGCCCAAGTCGCGCAGTCGCGTCAGGGTCTCGATGAGGCGCCTGTTGTCTCGTTGGTGAAGGCCGATGCTTGGCTCGTCGAGGACGTAGAGCACGCCGACGAGTCCTGACCCAATTTGCGTGGCCAGCCTGATGCGCTGCGCCTCGCCGCCCGAAAGACTGCCCGCCGCGCGGGACAGGCTGAGATAGTCGAGGCCAACGTCTAGCAGGAACCCCAAGCGCGCGTCGATCTCCTTGAGGACCTGAACTGAGATGTGGCGGGAGCGCTCGTCCCACTCGACGGCACCAAGGAACGCCCGCGCCGAACGAATCGACATCTCGCAGAGCTCGGCGATCGACGAACCGCCTACGGTGACGGCGAGCACCTCTGGCTTGAGGCGCGCGCCCTTACACACAGGGCACGGGACCTCGCGCATGTATTGCTCGTACTTCTCGCGCGACCAGTCCGATTCGGTCTGACCGTGCAGTCGTTCGAGCCACGTGATCGCGCCCTCGAAGCCGGTCGTGTATTGCCTCTCGCGGCCGTACCGGTTCTTGAACCGCACATGAACCTCGTAGTCCTTGCCGGTCAGCAAGGAGTCCTTGACGGTTTGAGGAAAGTCCTTGAAAGGCATGTCCATTGAGAAGCCCATGTCCTCGGAGAGCGCTTTGACCATGCGCCCGAAGTAGTCCGCTGCCATCGCTTCCCATGGCGCAATCGCTCCCTGCGCGAGGGTGCGCGAAGGATCAGGAACGACGAGCTCCGGATCGACCTCGAGTCGTATACCGATGCCGGTGCACTCGGGGCACGCGCCGTAAGGGGCGTTGAAGGAGAAGGTCCTCGGTTCCATCTCTTCGAGACTCAGCACGTGGTCGTTCGGGCACGCCCTCTTCTCGGAATACCGTCGGGAAGGGATGTCGCTTTCCACAGGGTCGATGATGACGAGACCCTCCGCGAGCCGCAAAGCGGTCTCGACCGAATCAGCGAGGCGCTGACGAATACCGTCCCTGGCCACCAGCCGGTCGACCACCACTTCGACGTCGTGCTTGAGCTTCTTCTCGAGCACAGGCGGCTCGCTCAGCTGAATCGCCTCGCCGTCGACCCTGGCGCGGGCAAAGCCCTGCTGCTGTAGGTCCGCGAAGAGATCGGCGTATTCGCCCTTTCGGCCCCTCACCATCGGTGCCAAAACCTGGTAGCGGGTGCCCTCGGGCAGTTCCAGCACCGAGTCGACGATCTGTTGGGCGGTCTGGGAGGTAATCGTCTCGCCGCATACGGGGCAATGCTGCACTCCCACACGCGCATACAACAGGCGCAAATAGTCGTACACCTCGGTGATCGTGCCCACCGTCGAACGCGGGTTCCTGTTGGTGGACTTTTGATCGATCGATACGGCAGGAGACAGGCCCTCGATGAAGTCGACGTCTGGCTTGTCCATCTGCCCCAGAAATTGGCGCGCGTACGCGCTCAGCGACTCGACATACCTGCGCTGACCCTCCGCAAAGATCGTGTCGAACGCGAGCGACGACTTTCCAGAGCCCGATAGACCCGAGAACACGATGAGCGCGTCACGTGGAAGCTCAAGATCAATGCCCTTGAGGTTGTGCTCGCGCGCGCCGCGCACTATTAGCTTGTCGTTCACAGAGCCACCCTACGTGATGCGTATCGAACATATGTTCGACCCGCCGTGTCTTGTCAATATGGGACAACAGTCACGAGTCCAACGCTGTTCCGACCGCGCAGAATGGTCTCATGTCTTTATGGATTATCGAGTACACGTACGACAAGCGGGACGCATTGCGCGCCTCGCTTCTCGATGACCACTCGTGGTACCTGGCCGGGCTTGCCGATGCGGGGGCGATGATCGCCTTTGGGCCTTGCGAGGGTGGCAA
>JAYTGI010000158.1:0-14465 GCA_043733605.1 Demequina sp.
CTTCGCCCAATCATCCAATTTGATCACCTTCCATGATGGTTGGTGGCCCTGTTTTCAGTTGGCGTTAGTGGCCCTGTTTTCAGTCGGCGTCAACAGGACGGCGTGAATCCACCGCCAATCGCGTGCCACATGACGAATCCCCATGTACACGCAGCGGCCAAGCACGCGAATCCTATCCACAGACCGAACCACGCGCGCGCAAATGCGAAGCTGCGCATCGACCCCACGAGCACACAACCCGTCCCGTCACCGATGAGCCGTCCCTTGAACACCTGCGTCCCGGGACTAGCTAAGTTTTGACGCTTCGCCCACACCGCAATCGTTTTGGCGCCTGCGTAGCCCAAAATATCGCGATAGGCAGACGAACCCCACGGAAACCAACGCCCAGAAAGCCTTTCGTTGATGACCGCGAGTGCCGCCTCGGGCGACAAATCTCCGTGGATGCTTAGAGGTTCACGGCGCAGGGTGGCGAGGGTTCGTTTCACAACCGCTCGAACGTTCACAGGACGTAGAAAACCGCGCACGATGAGCACCTCCGAGCCGAAGGTCCTTGCCAGCGAGTTGAGCAGAGTCCGCGAGGCCCTAGCAAAACCGGAGCGATACATACGCGAACTCTACGGACCTCGTGGAGCTCATGCGCACGGCATGACGTACCTGCTCAACCAGGTCTTTCGCTAGAGCACCCCGTCGGCCGAGTCTTGGCCATCGATCAACTTCCTGAGACGATGCACTTCAGCGAGGACTCTAGGCAGGTCCTCGCGAGCATGGGCGATGAAGTCCTGGTCGGCGAGGTTGCGGGCTTCTGATCGCGGGGAGTAGTCAAATGTGAGGTAGAGGTCACGCTGCTGTCCGTCGAGGCGCTGGATGATGAATGAAGCGAAGCTCTCGCCGTCACGCCCTTCCCAGCAGGACGTCCATGGCGCGGGCGTGGCCTGGGCGCCACGCGACTCGATAGCGTTGAGTTCCTGCTCCGTCAAGGGTGAATCCACCGTGACATCATGGCATGCCGCGACCATCCGGCCAGAGTCGAAACCCAACCCGCGAACCTCCTGCATCGCCGACAGGATCGGTCGCGAGGCCGAGACGAGCCCCGTTGCAGGCTTCCGTTCGGCCGCGAGGTATCCGGCGTGCCCCGCGCCGCAAAAAAGCGGGCAGACTTAAGGCGCTCCCGAACGCGGCCCGGTTCCGCGACGGGACTCGGCAGTCGCCGGAGCAGGGCGCGAGTAACGCTTCTGGCTTTGTCAGGGCGCTGTAGAATGCGCCGCATATGCGCAGGTTGGTAATCGCCAGACTGCGCTACGGGCGAGGGGTGCGCAGTGGTCGGTTCGAGTCAGTCAGGCACTCGCGACCGCGTCGTTTTCGCGCGGTTGGCGGCAATCTTCGCCTTCTCCCACCGTATCGACGCAGACCCGATGGAGGCGGCGAGGGCCATTCACTCGGCAATCTCCGGTGACCCTCGCGTTCGAGAGATCGATGAGTTCGAGCCAAGCCGTTCCTTCACGGGCTGGGAAGCCATCTATCCCCATCCGCTCCATCAATTGAGTGACGATGCCCTGCGAGGCGTCGATCAGGTCCAGACGCTACGCATGTCAGACCCAATTCGGTTCCGCGTACAGGTTCCGCCTAAGAACCAGCCTGTCGTGCACGAGACAGCCGATGTGCCCACGGACACCTATTACGCAACTTGGAACGGCGTGACCCTTGTCGTGGTCTGGGACCAGATGCACCATAAGGGCCCAGCGCCAATCTCCGCAGGACACATCGTGATAGAGGTAATCGCCGACGCATGCGAAGCGGTTGGCTTGGGGGTATACCGGCAGGGTTGCAGCCCGGGCTGTGACTATGGGTTCATTCACACGGCGATGCGGGTGTGTGCTGGAGTTGAAGACCAGGAAGTCACGCTCGCCGAGAGTCAAGTGCTTCATACAGCGATCGCGACCGTTGAGTCCCTCGACGACTTAGGTTGGACGTCTTACGAACTTTGGGTGCGCCTGGATGGACCTACCTGGGACTTCGGTCTCGCGAAGAACTATGGGCAGCGCGTATTTGATCTCGAGCGTCGGGTGTCGGGCGACACTTTCCACTTGCTGTCGCACTATCACACCCACGCGCGAAGTGGCGTGGGCAAGCTACCGGAGCGGATCAGTCGAAAGTGGCAAAACCGAGGCTGGCGGCGTGAAGCACGCGCATTGGTGTCAAGCGTTTGGCTAGGGCTCGCAGGCGTCGAAGCCATGCGCCAACGCTGGGCCGAGGCCGAGTCGGACCTCGCATCTGATGCGGGTGTCGCAGTGTTGTTCTCGACAGAGATGCGCAGCGACAGTGTTCGAATGGCGAGGCTCGACACGGCGACGGCCGCTCACACTGCCGAACACATTTCGACTCATCTTGCGGACCGGCGCCTGTGGTTGACCACGCTCTACGGCACGCTTTCCGGCGCGGTTGCGGGCGCGGTCGTCGCAGCGCTCTTGACTTGAATCTGCAGAAGAGTTCGTTTGAGTGTCAAACCTGTTCCGGTTGTCTTTGCGCGCTCACAGCCCGATTATCACACCATATTGAACCGACTTGCCGCGATGACCAGCGCAAATCCCGTCCTCTGGACTACTGAGCGGCCCTACGACCGGTTCTAATATCTAGCTCGAGCGAATTGGGTGGTCTGCCAACCCAACCCCACACGCGGCGCGACGTCGCTCCCGAGGGGATCAAGCCTGACCGCCGTGAGGGGGCGACGTCGGGCCGCGCACCAGGGCGACCCGACAGCGCTACCCGCCCCCAGCATCGGCCGGGCTCATCCTGTGAGCGGTACAAATCACGCCACTTGGGCGCGAAACGCCCCAGAAAGCGGTACAAACCAAGCCACTCTGAAGGGGTTGCTACGCGTTGATCACGATCGGGATGATCATGGGCCTGCGGCGCAGCTTGGTGCCGACAAACCGACCGACCACGCGGCGCATGACTTGCTGCAACTGATGGTTGTCGGTGGAGCCCGACTTGGCCGCGTCTTCGAGCGCCTTCTTGAGCTCCGGCATGATCGAGTCGAACACCGAGTCGTCCTCGGCGATGCCCTTCGCGTGGATCTCGGGGCCCGACAACACGCGCCCATTGGACGAGTCCATGACCACGAACACGGACACGAAGCCCTCGTCGGCCAGGATGCGGCGGTCCTTGAGCTCGGCCTCCGTCACCTCGCCCACCGAAGACCCGTCCACGTACATGTTGTGGAAGGGCACGGCGCCAACGATCTTGGCAACGCCATTCTTCATGTCGATGACCACGCCGTTTTCGGCGAACATCACGCGCTCGGCCGGCACGCCCGTCTTGATGGCCAAGGCGCCGTTTGCCAGCAAGTGGCGCACCTCGCCGTGAATGGGCATCACGTTCTTGGGGCGCAGGATGTTGTAGCAATACAGCAGCTCGCCCGCGCTCGCGTGCCCTGAGACGTGGACGCGCGCGCTGGATTGGTGGACGACAGTTGCACCAAGGCGCAACAGCCCGTTGATGACGCGGAACACCGCGTTCTCGTTGCCTGGAATCAGCGACGACGCGAGGATGATCAGGTCTCCCTTGCCCACCTCGACCTTGTGGTCGCCATTTGCCATTCGCGACAGCGCTGCCATCGGCTCGCCTTGAGAGCCCGTCGACATGAAGACGACCTGCTCGGGGGGCATGTTGTCGGCCTTCTTGGGGTCGATGAGAATGCCATCCGGAACCTTGAGGAAGCCGAGGTCGGCGGCGATGCCCATGTTGCGCACCATCGACCGACCCACGAACGCGACCCTGCGCTTGTGCGTCGCGGCGGCGTCGATGACCTGCTGGACGCGGTGCACGTGGCTGGCAAATGACGCGACGACGATGCGTCCGGTGGCGTTCGCGAAAAGGCGATCGAGCGTCGGCGCAATCTCGATTTCGGACGTGGTGAACCCGGGAACCTCCGCGTTGGTGGAGTCCACCTGGAAGAGGTCGACGCCCTCTTCGCCAAAGCGGGCGAAGGCTCGCAGGTCGGTGATGCGGCCGTCGAGCGGCAACTGATCCATCTTGAAGTCGCCGGTGTTGAGGATCGTTCCCGCGGGGGTGCGGACAAACACGGCGAGCGCATCGGGAATCGAGTGGTTGACCGCGACGAACTCGAGGTCAAAGTTCCTGATCTTCTCCCGCTGGCCCTCCTTCACGGCGAGCGTGATGGGCTTGATGCGGTGCTCCATGAGCTTGGCTTCGAGGAACGCGAGCGTCAACTGCGAGCCAAGGATCGGGATGTCTTGGCGCATGCGGAGCAAATACGGTACCGCTCCGATGTGATCCTCGTGGCCGTGCGTGAGCACGATCGCCTCGATGTCGTCGAGCCTGTCCTCGAGGTAACTGAGGTCGGGGAGTACCAAGTCGACGCCGGGCTGGTTCTCCTCGGGGAAGAGGACTCCGCAGTCGATGATGAGAAGGCGGCCGTTGTACTCGACAACGTGCATGTTCCTGCCGACCTCGCCGAGGCCGCCGAGCGCAATCATGCGCAGGGTTCCGTCGGCTAGAGGGGGCGGGCTGGGAAGTTCGGGGTGAAAGTTCATCGAGTCATTCCTGCGGCCTCCAGGGCCGCTGTCAGTGCGACGTACTCGTCTGGGTTGGCGGGGAGCAACGGCAGGCGCATGGCCCTGCTCGCGATCACTCCCGCCCAATAGACGGACGACTTTGCGTTCACGGCACCTGGGCCGTTGAACATGGCGGTGTGGACAGGGAGCAGAGCCTCATGAAGACGCTCTGCCTCTGCGATGTCACCCGCATTGAATGCCGCAAACATGGCGGCGATCTCGCGGGAGGCGATGTGAGAACTCACTGAAACGACGCCGACGGCCCCTGCGTGCAGGAAGTCGAGCGTCAGGGGGTCATCCCCCGAATACCAAGCCAGCCCGGTGCGCTCGATGCGCTCCTTGGCTGCGGCGACATTCCCTGTGGCGTCCTTGACGGCCACAACGCGGTCGTGACCGGCGAGCTGATCGAACGCCCAGTCGGAGATCGCGAGGCCCGTACGGCCAGGAATGTCGTAGAACATGACGGGAAGATTGGTGGCACCAAGGATGGCGCGAAAGTGGGCGACGACGCCCGCCTGGGTGGGCTTCGAGTAGTACGGAGTGAGCGCCAGGATGCCGTCGGCGCCAGCATCGGCGCCCTGTTCGGCCATGCGCACGGCGTGGGCTGTGTCGTTGGAGCCCGCGCCCGTGAGGAGCGTGATGTCGGGGCCGACGGCCTCGCGCACCGCGTGAATGAGATCGACCTTCTCGGGCGCGTGCGTCGTTGGCGCCTCTCCGGTGGTGCCAGAGAGCACCAAACCGTCGCAGCCGCGTGCTACCAGGAACGTCGCGAGGCGCTTGGCCGACTCGATGTCGATCGCGCCTCCCTCGTGCATGGGCGTCACCATGGCGGTCAGCACGGTGCCGAAGGGCGCGTTGTTCATGGGTCAAACCTACCGCGTCGGCGGCGCGCTGAGCGTGAGCGTGGTCCCGCACGCGATCGCGGCGTAACCTGGGCGCGTGAACGCGATCCCCACCCCGTACGAGGACCTGTTGCGCGACGTGCTCGCCACCGGCACCGCAAAGGGCGACCGCACCGGCACCGGCACCCTGTCAACGTTTGGTCGCCAGATTCGCTACGACCTCAGTCAAGGCTTCCCGCTCCTTACCACCAAGCGCGTCCACGCGCGCTCGATCGTGGGCGAACTGCTGTGGTTCTTGCGCGGGGAGACCAACGTGCGCTGGCTCCAAGAGCGCGGCATCACCATTTGGGACGAATGGGCCGACGCCGACGGCGAACTCGGCCCCGTGTACGGCTACCAGTGGCGCTCATGGCCGGCCCCCGACGGTCGCCACATCGACCAGATCGCGAACGTGATCGAGTCGATCAAGTCCAACCCGGACTCGCGCCGCCACATCGTGTCCGCGTGGAACCCCGCTCTGATCGACCAGATGGCTCTCCCCCCGTGTCACGCGATGTTCCAGTTCTACGTGGCAGAAGGCAAGCTCTCGTGCCAGTTGTACCAGCGCAGCGCGGACCTGTTCCTGGGAGTGCCCTTCAACATCGCGTCGTACGCGCTGCTCACCCACATGATCGCCGCGCAGACCGGACTCGAGGTGGGCGACTTCGTGTGGACAGGCGGCGATTGCCACATCTACTCCAACCACATGGATCAGGTCGCACTCCAGCTCAGCCGCGAGCCGTATCCCTATCCCACGTTGCGCCTCGCCGCCAAGGATTCCTTGCTCGACTACGACATCGACGACGTTGTGTTCGACAACTACGTCTATCACCCGGGCATCAAAGCCGCGATCGCGGTCTAGAACCATGGCGGTCTAGCACAGTGAACGTCAAGGCGATCTGGGCGCAGGCACGCGACGACGAGGGTCGCGCCGTCATCGGCCTCAAGGGAGACCTACCCTGGCACCTACCTGAGGATCTCGCGAGATTCCAGAAGCTCACCAAGGGTCACGCCGTGATCATGGGTAGGCACACGTGGGACTCGCTGCCCGAGCGCTTCCGTCCCTTGCCGGGACGCATCAACATCGTCGTGACGTCCCTGGCCACACTCGAGGGCGCCGCGGTCGCGGGCTCCCTCACAGGGGCGTTGGCGCTGGCCGATGCCCTCGTCGAAACCGGAGACCTTGCGGAGGGTGCAACACGCTGGATCATCGGCGGCGCGCGCATGTTTGATGCGGCAATCGACGCGGCCGACGCCTTGGAAGTCACCCAGATCGACGCCGTCGTCCCCGGCGACACCTTCGCCCCGGAGATTCCCTCTCGCTTGTGGCGGGTCGACGCCCAGACCACGTGGTCGACGAGTGACGGCGGGTTGGCGTACCGCTTCGTCACGTACGCGCGTCGCGCCGATTCGCCGACGTCCTAGAACCCCAGGGCCAGAGGGCGCAATTGCGGCAGCCGGGCGGCATGCCACAATCGGGCCATGTCCGAAAGCCCGTGGCAAATCCCGCACCGCATTGAGACCGAGCGGCTCGTCTTGCGTTGCTACGAGGCGTCCGATGCCGACGAGATGTCACGCGTCACCTCCGCGAGCAGGCACTACCTGGCGCCATGGATGCCGTGGGCGCGCGACGAGCCGCTCAGTCCCGAGGACAGGGCTGAGTTGCTCACCACCTTCATACGCGAGTTCAATGAGGGCGCCGGGTTCGTCATGGGGATCTTCCTGCGTGAAACGGGAACGTACGTGGGCGGCACCGGCCTGCACACGCGCCTGGGCGAGGGCATCCTCGAGATTGGCTACTGGATCGCCGCCGATCAGCAGCGCAACGGCTACGTGACCGAGTCTTCGATCGCCTTGGCGCAAGTGGCGATCGACTTCGCGGGTGCCGAGCGAGTCGAGATACACCACGTCCCCACCAACCTTCACAGCCGCGCGATCCCCGAACGACTCGATTTCACCTACGAGGGCAGGCACGAGACGCTGATGCCAGGCGTCGACGGTCTCGAAGCCACCGACATCTGGGTCGCGACTGAAGAAAACCTCGAGATGGGACTGCTGGCGTCAACGCCCCGCCCGCGCTTGTTCGACGCCGCGGGCAACTCTCTCGAGTGGCCGCGGTAAGCGTCGTGAGTTTTCATCCCGATGCGACGGACGGCGGAGCGGCGCCCGGCGCCGCTCACGACGAGGCAGGCTTCCGATCGGCGGCCGCGAGGCAAGGCCTGTCGATCGGCCTTGCGACCGGAGCGTACGGGATCAGCTTTGGGGCGCTCGCCGTGGTCGGCGGGCTGAGTGTTTGGCAAACTGTTGCATTGAGCGCCCTCATGTTCACGGGCGCCTCGCAATTCGCTTTCGCTGGGATCTTCGCGGTGGGCGGCTCTCCACTCGCAGCGGTCACCACCTCGACGATGTTAGGACTTCGTCACATCTCTTACGGAGCGCTCCTCGCGCCGACGCTGCGACCGATGCCGCCATTCACGAGGATGCTCGCCGCACAGCTCACTATTGACGAGTCGACGGCGGTCGCGCTCGGCCAACCCACTCCGTCGTCACGCAAGGTCGGGTTCTGGTGGGCGGGCGTATCCGTCTACGTCCTATGGAACGCGTTCACCCTCGGCGGCGCGCTCGCCGGCGCGCACATCGGCAACCCCAACGCTTGGGGCCTCGACGCCGCTGCAGCCGCGGCGTTTCTTGGGCTCCTCTGGGCGCATCTGAAGACGCCGCACGCGCGCTGGGCAGCCGTGCTCGCGGGACTGCTCACGCTCGCGCTCACTCCTCTCCTGCCCGCGGGCCTCCCTTTGCTACTCGCCGCCGCGGCCGCCGTTGTCATCGGCGAATGGAGCAGGAAATGATCTGGTGGATCGCCCTGCTCGTTGCGGCACTGTTCTCCTTCGGGATCAAGCTCGCTGGCCACCTCGTCCCTGAGAAGTGGCTCGCGCATCCGGCGGTCAGGAGAACCGCGGACCTCCTCACAGTGTGCCTTCTCGCCGCTCTGGTCGCCAAGCAAACCCTGACATCCGGCTCGACTGTGGCCCTCGACGCGCGGGTACCAGCCGTCGCCGTCGCCGCCTTGTTGTTGTGGCGCAAGGCGCCATTCATCGTGGTCGTCGCGGTGGCGGCGGGCGTCGCCGCGGGGCTCCGCGCGCTCGGTTGGGGCTAGGACCGGACGTTTGGCCGTACTAGAGCGCCGCCTAAGGCCGTACGCTCGGAACCATGAGCGCCTCCCCCACTCCAGACGTCGCAGTCCGCCCAGCCCGCGCAGGCGACGAAGAAGCCATCGGACGCATCCAGATTGACTCCTGGGTTGGCGCAATTGGCGAACGGCTCGGCCGCAAGCGCCATGAAGCTTTCGACCACGACACGATCGTGAGCGGATGGGCAAACTCAATTTCCAAGCCCCCGACGCTGGGTCACGTGGTGTTCGTCGCGACACACGACGGCGCCGTTGTGGGCTTTGCCGCCGTCGCGCCGCCAAGCCAGATTGTGGCGTTCGAGGTCGATCCAGAGCGCCGACGCAGGGGCCACGGCTCGCGACTTCTTGCAGCGGCCGTCGATCACCTCAAGGCTCACGGGGCCACCGAGATGAAGCTGTGGTCACTCTCGAACGACTCCGTGCGGGAGGATTTCTTGCGGTCAGCTGGCTTTGCAGAATCGGGAATGGTGCGCCAACTCGATGGCCTCGGAATCGCGATCCCCGAAAAGCTTTGGCACGCATCGCTCGAGGCCTAGGGCATCGCTGCCGTCAGGTGACTTCGGTCAGCTCACCGCCTCGGATCATTCGACGTCACTGCGCTGTTGTCATTTTGCTGCGCGCTGCGCCGCGCGACGCATCCGATACAGGCTGGACGCGTGCCTGAGCGACTTGCGCGCCATCGACCTGTCGCCCGCTGCCTCATAGGCGTACGCGACGTGGAACCACGCCGCCCAGTCCTCGGGCCTGAGTTCCACGCCGCGCCTGGCAACCTCGAAGACCGCCTCTTGCGCCTCGCCGGTGAGGCGGCCCCGAGCGTCCTGTTCACCATCGTGAATGGGCAACCTTCCCTCGCCCTCTAGCTCGTCGGCCATGCGTTGCACCGCGGTGCCCAAGCGCCACTCGTGAAGCAGCCACCACGCTCCCAGTGCGGGAAAGAGCAAGAGGGCGATCCCCATCACCCTCGCGACCGGGTCGCTCGTCCCGATGAATACCACGGCGCGACCTGCGACGAGCGCGAAGTACAGCGCGACCATGGAGCTGGTCGCCGCAGCGGCCAGGAATCCGCGCTTGCGCAGCAGACCCACTACAGGTCCATAAAGTTCTCGAGGCCAACGGTGAGACCCGTGTGGAGCCCCACCTGGCGAATTCCCAAGAGCACCCCGGGCATGAAGCTCGCCCTGTCGAAGCTGTCATGCCTGATGGTGAACTGCTCCCCCGGGTTTCCCATCAGGATCTCTTCGTGGGCGACGAGCCCTCGCAAGCGCACTGCGTGCACCCGCACGCCATGGACGAGTGCCCCGCGGGCGTGGTCAGGGTCCTGAGTCGTGGCGTCCGGGGAGGGGCCTACTCCCGCCGAGAGCCGCGCCGCAGCGATGCCCGCCGCTGTGTGCGCGGCCGTGCCCGACGGGGCATCGACCTTATCGGGGTGGTGAAGCTCGATGATCTCCACGGACTCGAAGTACCTGGAGGCGGCCGCGGACAGGCGCATCGCGAGCACGGCCCCCAGAGCGAAGTTGGGGGCAACGAGCACACCGAGCTCCGGACGCTCCTTGAGGTGATCCTCGACGCGCGTGAGCGCGTCCTGAGTCCAGCCACTCGTGCCGACGACGGCATGGATCCCTGCATCGATGAGCGCGTGGACGTTTGCCTCAGATGCGCTGGGCACGGTGAAGTCAACCGCCACCTGCGCCCCGGCGTGCGCTGCGGCCGCCACATCGTCGCCCACGTCGAGTGAAGCGACGAGTGCAAGGTCTTCGGCCGCATCGACCGCCCGCACGACGTTGCCACCCATACGACCAGATGCCCCGAGCACAGCCACGTTGATCATGGGTCGAGACTACCCGCGGCTCGCGGTGCGGCCTAAGCGGCGGGGCCCACCCTCACCTCGACCCGCGGCCTTGCGGCGAGCTCGGAGGCGAGCGCTGCCACACCGTCTCCTGTCACGGCGTGTACCTGGTCGAGCGCCTCGCCGATGCTCCACAGCTCACCGAAGGCCAATTCGGCCTTGCCGAGGCGAGACATCCGCGAGTACGAGTCCTCGAGCCTCAACACGGTGCCTCCGGCAATCTGACCCTTGGCCCGCTCGAGCTCGCCGGGCGTCACGTCATACGCCATGCGCTCGAGCTCTGCCATGAGCAGGCCCGCCACCTCATCTGCCTTCGAGGTGCCGCACGCGGCGTACATGCCAAACTGGCCCACCTCGGTGAGCGGCTGTGCGAACGAGTACACCGCGTACGCCAGCCCGCGCTTTTCGCGCACCTCTTGGAACAGCCTCGACGACATCCCTGCTCCCAGGATGGTCGAGAGCACGCCCATCGTGTTGCGGCGAGGATCGGCGGCGCGAAGTCCCTCACAGCCGATGACGATGTGGCTTTGCTCGATGTCTCTCGCCACGTCCACGCGAGGCGTGCTGGTGGACACCACCTTCGCGAACGGGTCCCTGCGCGCGAGCGGGACTGCCGCTGGGTCGAGTGCCCAGCCTCCCGCGTCGAGGGACTCGAGAACCCAACCGCATAGCTCGTCGTGGTCAACCCCTCCTGCCGCCGTGATGACGAGGCCCTCGGGCACGTAATGCTGGCGATAGTGCTCCCACACCGCCTCGCGCGTCACCGCCTTGATGATTGCGGGCGTGCCGCCTATGGGTCGCCCCACGGGGTGGCCGCCGTGCACCGCCTCGGAGAAGCGCTCGTGAGCGACGTCCGCAGGGTCGTCATCGGCCATCGCGAGCTCTTCGAGGATGACGCCCCGCTCGAGCTCGAATTCGTCCTCGCGCAGGGTCGCCGAGGTCACCATGTCCAGGATGACCGACGTGGCCATGTGCAGGTCAACGTCAATCACTCGGGCGTAATAGCACGTGTATTCCTTGGCGGTCGCGGCGTTTGACTCGCCGCCGACGCGGTCGAAGGACTCCGCGATGTCAAGGGCAGTTCGCGTCGCAGTGCCCTTGAAGAGCAAGTGCTCGAGGAAGTGGGTCGAGCCCGCGTGCTCCGGGCCCTCGTCGCGTGAACCGACGCCAATCCATGCGCCAATCGTGGCCGAACGCATCCCTGGGATGTGCTGCGAGAACACCCGCACACCGCCGGGAAGGACCGTGCGCCGGATGACCGCGCCGTGATCCTGCTCGACGATCATGTGGGCTTGAGAGGACGTCGACGAGACCAGTGGGAGCGGATGAGGCATGAGGGTGAGCCTAGCCCGTCTGCCACGGCTGCCCGAAGCGCCACCACAGCGGCGCCACCACAGCGGCACCACCACAGCAGCGCCACCACAGCAGCGCCACCACAGCGCAACCACGGCGCCGTCGCCGCGTTGAAGGGAAACGCAACGAGAGCGGCCCGAGTTTCCAGGGACCGCCCTCGTTGTAAGAAGTTCTTGCAACTCAGCGTTGTTGACTGCCGAGCCGTCTACTGCCTAGTTGTCGCCCTCAGCGTCATTGCCAGTTCCGGCATCGGCCGATGCACCGGGAGCGTCCACAACGCCAAGCGAAAGCTTGCCGCGTGGGTCGATCTCGGTGACCTCAACCTGAACCTTCTGACCAACGGAGAGGACGTCTTCGACGTTCTCAACGCGAGCGCCACCCACCAGCTTGCGGATCTGCGAAATGTGCAGCAGTCCGTCCTTGCCTGGGCTGAGCGACACGAACGCGCCGAAGGCGACCGTCTTCACGACGGTACCGACGAAGCGCTCGCCCACCTCGGGCATGTGCGGGTTGGCGATGGCGTTGATGGCCGCACGGGCCGCCTCCGCCGAAGGGCCGTCGACGGCGCCGATGAACACGGTTCCGTCGTCCTCGATCGAGATGTCGGCGCCGGTCTCATCCTGAATCTGGTTGATCATCTTGCCCTTGGGGCCGATGACCTCACCGATCTTGTCGATCGGCACCTTGACCGTGATGATGCGCGGAGCGAACTCGCTCATTTCATCGGGCTCGGTGATGGCCTGAGCCATGACGTCGAGGATGTGAAGGCGAGCATCCTTTGCCTGCGAAAGTGCGGCGCCAAGAACCGATGCGGGGATACCGTCAAGCTTGGTGTCCAGCTGAATGGCCGTGACGAACTCGCGGGTACCTGCGACCTTGAAGTCCATGTCGCCGAACGCGTCTTCTGCGCCCAGGATGTCGGTGAGAGCTGCGTAACGCATCTCGCCGTCGACCTTGTCGGACACGAGGCCCATGGCGATGCCTGCGACGGGGGCCCTGAGGGGCACACCGGCGTTCAGCAGGGACAGGGTCGAGGCACACACGGAACCCATCGACGTCGAGCCGTTGGAGCCCAGCGCCTCGGAGACCTGACGGATTGCGTAGGGGAAGTCCTCGCGCGAAGGGAGGACGGGCACGAGGGCACGCTCTGCGAGCGCTCCGTGGCCGACCTCACGACGCTTGGGGGAACCCACGCGGCCGGTCTCGCCCGTCGAGTAGGGCGGGAAGTTGTAGTGGTGGACGTAGCGCTTCTTCTTCTCGGGGTTAAACGAGTCGATCTGCTGTTCCATCTTGAGCATGTTGAGCGTGGTGATACCCAGGATCTGGGTCTCGCCGCGCTCGAAGATCGCCGAGCCGTGCACGCGCGGGATCGGGCCAACCTCGGCCGTCAACGGGCGAATGTCCTTGAGACCACGGCCGTCGATACGAATGCCGTCCTTGAGGATGCGCTGGCGAATGGTCTTCTTGGTGACCGAGCGAACGGCCGCCGAGATTTCCTTCTCGCGTCCCTCGAACTGAGCGTCAAGGCTGGTGTGAGCCGCGTCCTTGATCTCATCGAGGCGGTTCTCGCGCTCGTGCTTGTCCGCAATCTGCAACGCTGCGGACAGGTCCGCCTCCGTAGCAGCGGTCACGGCGGCCAGAACGTCGTCCTGGTAGTCGAGGAACCTGGGGAACTCCTTGGGCTCCTTGGCAGATTTGCCAGCGAGCTCGATTTGAGCCTCACACAGCGCCTTGAGGAACGGCTTTGCCGCCTCGAGGCCCTCTGCCACGACGGCCTCGGTGGGCGCCTGGGCACCTTCGGAGATCAGCGTGAAGGCATCGTTTGTGGCTTCCGCCTCGACCATCATGATGGCGATGTCATCGCCAGCGATGCGGCCGGCAACGACCATGTCGAAGACGGCGCGTTCCTTCTGCGAGTACTTGGGGAACGCGATCCACTGACCGTCGACGAGCGCGATGCGCACGCCGGCGATGGGGCCGGTGAACGGCAGGCCCGACAGTTGCGTCGACGCCGAAGCGGCGTTGATCGCGAGAGTGTCATACGAGTCATCTGGGTTGATGGCGAGGACGGTGATGACCACCTGAACCTCGTTGCGCAGGCCGGACACGAATGTCGGGCGCAGCGGACGGTCGATCAGACGGCACGTCAAGATCGCGTCGGTCGCGGGACGTCCCTCGCGACGGAAGAACGAACCGGGGATCTTGCCTGCCGCGTACGAGCGCTCTTCCACGTCCACCGTGAGGGGGAAGAAGTCGAAGCCGTCGCGGGGGTGCTTGCCGGCCGTCGTGGCCGAAAGCAGCATGGTGTCGTTGTCAAGGTAGGCGGCAACGGTACCGGCGGCTTGCTGGGCAAGCCTGCCGGTCTCGAAACGCACCGTACGGGTTCCGTAGCGACCATTGTCGATGATTGCTTCGGCGAACTGAATGTCGGGACCCTCCATAGGGGTATTGCTCCTCTTTCAAAAGGGAGCAGGCAGGCACAACCCGGCCACATGGCCAGTGCTGATCGTCAGTCGACACGCTCAGAGCGCCAGCGCTAAGGGGGGCTCTGCTCATCTCCACCGAGGATCAGCGGTTTGCCGACCCGCTCGGTATGCAGGTAGAACTCGCACGTCGCGAGC
>JAYTGI010000159.1:0-1948 GCA_043733605.1 Demequina sp.
GCCCGTCCAGATGACCGAGACCACGCTGTTGTCGGGCGAAATCATGCCCGCCCGCATCGTCGATCTCAATGACTACCAGGTGCAATCGTGGCCTTCAACGCCCGAGGGTGAGGAGCGTCAGGCCGAAGAAATGGTGCGACACTACCGCAACGTCTTCGCTCACCCCGCCACCGAGTCGCTCACGTATTGGGGCCTGGCCGACGAGGGAGCTTGGCTGGGCGCACCGTCCGGGCTCGTGCGCGTCGACGGCACAGCAAAGCCCGCGTATTTTGCGCTCCGGGACCTGATCAAGGGCGAGTGGTGGATGAGCCCCACCACGGTGGTGACCGACGATGCAGGGCGCGTGACCATCGACGGCGTCGCAGGGATGTATGCGATCACCGCCGCCGGCGCGAGCGCGACCGTGGACGCTTCTTCGAGCGGGTTGCGAGAAGCGACGGTTACTGTCGGCTGAGTTTGGCGGCGGCAACGAGGAGGTCGCTGCACACCCACCCACGCGTCGTACCCAAGCCGCAGCGCCCGACAAGTTCCACTATTTGATGCCTTTTGATCCCATTTGTCACACCCCGCTGGTTGACTAGATCCATGGAAATTTCCACCGTCGCGATTGCCGCAGCCCTCAGCTCGCTTGCGGCATTCGAGGGGCGCGCGGTGGTTGCACTTGAGCCCGGCGAACTCATTGCCGCGCAGGGGGCGGCCGCTCTCGTGCGCCGCACTTCGGAAGCAGTGCTCGCGGCGCTCGCGTTCGAAGTGGGCCGGCGGTCCGCTCCCGACCTCGGCCCTGGTGGGTTAGCGCGAAGGCACGGCTTCTCCTCGCCAGGTCGCATGGTCGCTCATGCCACCGGAGGCTCGTTGGGCGACGCCGCGCATCTCATCGACGCCGGCCGTGCCTTCGCCCCGGGCACGTTGCCCGATGGTGCGAATCCGGGCGACTCGAATCCGGGCGACTCGAATCCCGACCACCCAGCTTCCGCGTGCTCGCGGCCGCTCTACCCGCGCCTAGCAGCATGCTTGGCTGCAGGCGATATTGGGGCCGCTGCTGCCGCTTTGGTAGCCCGCACCTTGGACACAGTTGGCGAGCAAGCCCCGTCAGTTGAAGAACGGCTCGTAGCGCGGGCCTGCGAGCTCGACCTCGGTGAGTTGCGGCGCGTGTGCCAACGACTAGAGGCGAGCTCGGATCCGGTTGCATGGGAATTGCGGGAGCGACGCCAATACGAGGCGCGCCACGTGTCCATCAGTGAAGACTTCGAGGGAATGATTCTTATCCAGGCCAGGCTCGACCCTCCAAATGCGGCGCCGGTCGTGGCTTGGCTGGACGCCCAGGTGAAGGACGCGTTTCGGCGCCGACGCGACGGTGACCCGCTCGACGCCGACACCCGAACGGTCGGGCAGATTCGCGCCGACGCGCTTGTGGGACTCGCGCGTCACGGCATGGCGTGCGACGAGCCGACGTCTGGCGTCAGCACCACAGCGGTGGTACGCATCGGGCTCGACGAGTTGCGCAAAGGCACCGGCCTCGGCGAAAGCGACAACCTCGCCGCCCCGCTGAGCGCGGGTGCCATACGTGCCATGGCGGCCGACGCTGAAATCATCCCGATGGTGCTAGGGGCCGACTCCGAAGCCCTCGATATCGGGCGAGCGCGGCGACTGTTCACGCGGGCCCAACGCCTCGCACTCGTGGAGCGCGACGGCGGGTGCGCGATGTGCCACGCGCCGCCGTCGTATTGCGAGGCTCACCACATTCGGTGGTGGGACCGACATCTTGGAAAGACCGACCTCGACAACGGCGTCCTGCTATGTACGGCGTGCCATCACCGTGTGCACCGAGACGGCTGGCACATCGAATTGACCCGCGGCCAGGTGTGGATCACCGCGCCACCCTCGGTCGACCCATCGCAGAGCCCGCGACTTGGCGGGCGAGCGCGGATGCGGCTCGCCGGTTAGGCGG
>JAYTGI010000160.1:0-1945 GCA_043733605.1 Demequina sp.
CCCGCGAAGTGCTCGCGATCGTGACCGCTGAGTAGGACCTCGCGTCGGCGTAGGCTTTGGGAATGACCTCGCTTGCCTTCACAAAGGGACACGGCACACAAAACGACTTTGTGATGCTTTTTGACGAGCGTTGCGAGATCGAGCTCACCCCCGAGCTCGTGAGGTTCTTGTGCGATCGCCGTGCTGGCATTGGCGCCGACGGTGTCATTCGGGCGGTGCGCTCCGGCGAGTTGGTGGAGGGCAAGGAGTTCGACGCCTCCACATGGTTCATGGACTATTGGAACTCCGACGGCACCTTGTCCGAGATGTGCGGCAACGGTGCGCGCGTGTTCGGTGCATTCCTTGAGCGCGAGGCGGGGGTTGACGCGCGAGGCGGAATCATCATCGGCACGCGGGCAGGAGCTCGAACCGTGACCGCCCTCGGCGGCGGCAAGTACTCGGTGGGGATGGGAACCTGGAAGATCGGTGAGGCGGGCTTTGGGGAACAAGCCCCTGCGGCTTTCGACGCGACTGTTCACGCGAAGGGGCTCAACCCCGCACGACAGGCACTCAGCGTCGACGTCGGGAATCCCCATCACGTCGTGGCACTGGCTTCTGTAGCGGAGCTTGAGGGTCTTGACCTCACGGTGGCGCCCTCTGTGGCACCCGAACCGCCCGAGGGCTCGAATGTGGAGTTCGCGGTGACGCTGGGCGGCGAACTCGTCGACGGCGTGGCCCACGGTCGGGTGCGCATGCGGGTTCACGAGCGCGGTTCGGGGGAGACGCGTTCGTGCGGCACTGGAGCGTGTGCCGTGGCCCTCGCGGTGAAGATGTGGGGGGGTCCTGGCGCACCCGACGTGTGGGATGTCGAGGTGCCAGGAGGTCTCGTAACAGTACGAGTGGTGGGAGACAGGACTACTCTCGAGGGTTCCGCGGTGCTCGTTGCCAAGGGCGTTGTGACGGTTCCCTAGTCTCGAGCCGTGCTGTCCTGGAATCAAGCGAAGGGTTAGTGATGGCGCAGGACATTGAGGCGGTCGCGGTCGCCCTAGCTCCGATGGACGCGGAGGGCGTTGAGCTCTTCGTGCATGAAATGTGCTCGCCGGGTGGGACGGGCGAGTTTCAGTGGTTCGGCTACCCGACCCACTCAAAGATCGCGCGTCTTGAAAGCCAACTCAAAGACGGCGGGTTCCTCTCCGACGAGGGTGGCATGCTCGCGGTCAGGGTCGAGGGTCGGTCGGTGGGCCGGGTCGAGTGGTTTGCGAGTGCATGGGGGCGGCCGTCGACATCGCCGTGTTGGACCATCGCGATCGGAATTCTTGAGGACTACCGCGGTCGGGGGATAGGTTCGGCGGCGCAGAGTATGCTCGTCGACTATCTCTTCGCACACACCACGATGCACCGCATTCAGGCGTACACCGATGCAGAAAACCTTGCCGAGCGGGGTGCGCTCGCGCGGGCGGGTTTCGAGGAGGAGGGGATCCTCCGCTCGGCTCAATGGCGGGCGGGCGCCTGGCACGACGTGGTGCTGTTCTCCCGACTCCGGGACTCCTAGCGGCCGCAAGAGGGCTGTATCAGCCCGCGCGTGTCAGGAGCAGCACGCGATAGCCCTTGGCCGAGCGAACCTTCTCGACAGTGCCCCAAGGTTCGCCCGCTTCGTCGACCTGTTGAGCGATCCATGCGGCCAACGAGTCTGAGCCGAGGTGGCGCTGCACGACCAGCCACGCCTCACCGCCAGGTACAAGCCGGGGCAGCCACTGCGCCAACAGTTCGTGCAAAGCCGCCTTGCCGATGCGAATAGGCGGGTTTGACCAGATGGCATCGAAGCGGAGTGCGGGATCAATCGCGTCAGCCAGGGCGGGCACCACCTCCGCCAGGTCCGCGGTGGCCTTCACGCGCGCGACGTTGCGCCCCAGTAGGTCGAGCGCGCGCTCATTGATGTCGAGTGCGGTGACGGTGGCTCCAGGCT
>JAYTGI010000161.1:0-5661 GCA_043733605.1 Demequina sp.
CAGATGGGCCTCGTGATGGCCGCCGCCGCGCTCGTGCTTGGCCTCGCTGACGTCACCGCTGGCTTCTTCGTGTTTGCGGCACTCGTGACCGTCGCATCATTCCTCAACGGCGTCTTCGGTTTTTGCGCAGGCTGCGAGATCTACCTTCTCCTCAAGCGCGCCACGACCAAGGCAGCCTGACGTGACCCGCCTCGTCGTGAAGTGCACGTGGGGCGTCGAGCGCGAGGAGGCCCTCGTTCAGGCGTTCACGGTCGCGGCGACCGCCGCGGCGAGCGGTGTTGACGTGAGCATGTGGCTTACCGGCGAGGCGAGCCTGTTCGCGCTGCCTGGCACCGATGACGTCGCGCTCGCCCATGCGGCACCGCTATCGCAATTGCGCGAGGCCGTGATGGCGGGAGGAACGTTGACGGTATGCACGCAGTGCGCCCAAAGGCGCGACATCGCGCCCTCCGACCTCATCGAGGGCGTGCGCATCGCAGGAGCCGCTACGTTCCTTGAGGAATCGCTCGCTCCCGACGCGACGGTGCTCGTGTACTGACGGTGCTCGTGTACTGACGGTGCTCGCCCAGCGCCAACGCATTCGTATGATGGAGACACCATGACAGGACTCGAAGCCACGTTTGTCGCCCTCGCTGCGGCCTCCTTCGGCGCTACCGCTTGGGTCGTAGGCGTCGTCTTGTGGCGCGTCCTCAAGGCCCCCAAGCGGTGACGTTCACGTTGCCAGAGGACCTCGCTCCCGAGGTCTACCCGCTCGCGTGGCTCGTGGGCACGTGGTCCGGTCGCGGGTTTATTGAGTACCCCGACATCCCGCGCACCGAGTTTCGAGCGGACGCGGTCTTCCACCACGATGGCGGCCCGTATCTGATCTACCGGTCCACCCTGACGGCGATTGGTCCCGACGGCGAGGACGCGGCCGTGTGGTCGAGCGAGCAGGGCTACTGGCGTGTGCCGCCCGTCGCGCCCGATGGCTTCGAACTCGCCGCGAACCAGCACCCTGTCGAGCTTGTTGTCGCCGATGCGTCCGGGTCGGTCGCGCTCTACCTGGGCGTCGTAGGCAACGGGAAGATCGAGATTGCCACCGACCTCATGGCCAGGACCGCGAGCGCGCCCGACATCGGCGGCAGCTCTCGGCTGTACGGGCACGTGGCGGGTGACCTGCTCTTTGCGCTCGATATTGCCGCCTTCGGCAATGAGCTTCAGAGCTACGCGTCTGGGCGCATGTCACGGGTCAAGGAATCGTGACGGCCCTGCCGGTCGTTGACTAGTCATGACCTCGCTTCTCGTGACCGCCTCGCCCTTGCTCGCACGTGCTGGCGCCGTCCCAGCCGAGGCGCCCGATGCGGGAGTCGCGTGGCATTATGGCGACCCGACTGCGGAGCAAAGGGCGCTCGAGTCTGGCAGGGCCGTCGTCGACCAATCCCACCTTGGCGTGGTGACCGTGACGGGGCCCGACCGCCTCACGTGGCTCAATTCCCTCAGTTCTCAAGAGGTCGCCTCGCTCGCGCCAGGGGTGTCCACCGAACTCATGATCTTGAACCCGCAGGGCCGCATCGAGCATGTTGCCGGGGCTGTGGACGACGGCCAGACTGTGTGGCTGATCACCGAGACCGCGGTGGGGCTTGCGGCGCACCTTGACCGCATGCGCTTCATGCTCCGCGTCGAGGTGGCGGACGTCACGGCCGACTGGGCAGCCATCGGGGAACCGGTCGCTTCGGTGGCGGTCGATCGCGTGACGTGGGTCGATCCGTGGCCTCACATCGGCGCGGGTGGCACCAGTTACGCGCCTGCCGATGGGATCGCGCCTGCGCTGCGCTCGTGGCGACTCGTTCTCGTGCCTCGCGCCGAGGTGACCGGCGAGGTCGAGTCACGCATCGCAGCCGGCGCGGTGCTCGCCGGCGCCTGGGCCACCGAGGCGCTGCGCATCGCCTCCCACCGGCCGCGCGCCGCGACCGAGGTCGATGACACCTCGCTTCCGCACGAGCTCGATTGGTTGCGCACCGCCGTTCACCTGCATAAGGGCTGCTACAGGGGGCAAGAGACCGTCGCAAAGGTCCACAACGTCGGCCGCCCGCCCCGCAGGCTCACAATGCTGCACCTCGATGGTTCCGGTGCGGACCTTCCCGCGCTGGGGGCCGCCGTGACGTTGCCCGGCTCCGACGCGCCCGTCGGGCGCGTGACCTCAGTATCCCGCCATCACGAACTCGGGCCCATCGCCTTGGCCGTCCTCAAGCGCTCAACCGACCCGTCCGCGAGGCTCATGGTCGTGGGGGACGACGGCCCGATCGACGCCTCGCAAGAGATCGTCGTCAACGCAGACGGCTTTTCGGCCGACCGCCCGCCCAAGCCAGGCCCCACCACCAAAGGGCTGCTGATGGGCAAGGGCTGCGCCGCCGACGGCGGGGACATCGAGTAGCGAGGGCAACGCCTCGTAGGGGATTTCGATCCCCGCGCGCGTCCACTAGCGTGGCCCCCGGAGGCCTTCATGTTCGCTTTTCTTCAATTCATCGTTCTCACGGTGCTCTCTTACGCCGCCTTCGTGGCCGGCGGGTGGGCGATCGTCGATATCGCGCGCCGTAGGCCCGAGACGTTCACGAGTGCCGGCAAGCAGACCAAGACCCTGTGGCTCGTCATCGTGATCGTCGCGACCGCCATTCTCTTCCTGGCGCTCCCCTTCCCGTTCGGGAGGGGCAGCGGGCCGTTGGATTTCATCGGCCTCATCGCCGCGGCCGCCGTCATCGTCTACCACGTAGGCGTCAAGCCCGCGCTCGGGTCGCGCCCCAGGGGACCGAAGGGCGGCGGTCGCAGCTCCAAGGGCGGCTGGTAGCGCGTGCGCGCCGTCCTCCAGCGCGCTTCACGCGCATCGGTCATTGTTGACGGCGTCGAGGTTGCCGCGTTCGACCGTCAGGGCATCGTGGCGTTCGTGGGCGTGACGCATATGGACGGGTTGGCCGAAGCCGCCATGATTGCTCGCAAGATCCACGACCTGCGGATCCTCGACGGGGAGGCATCGGCGGTCGAGGCCGGCGCACCGGTCATCGTCGTGAGCCAATTTACCCTCTACGCGGACACCCGCAAGGGCCGCCGCCCCACGTGGAACCAGGCCGCGCCTGGACCCGTCGCCGAGCCTCTGGTCGATGCGGTGGTGGCCGCGCTTCGCGAGGCCGGGCTCACGGTGGGGACGGGCGTCTTTGGGGCTCACATGGACGTGACACTCACCAATGACGGGCCGATGACAATCCTGGTGGAGACGTAGGCCAAGGCACACAGCCGCATAT
Source organism: Demequina sp. (assembly GCA_043733605.1). Taxonomy (GTDB): domain Bacteria; phylum Actinomycetota; class Actinomycetes; order Actinomycetales; family Demequinaceae; genus Demequina. The sequence continues at coordinate 3,276 of JAYTGI010000161.1, forward strand.
CGGCTTCGTCACAGTTCTCACGCCCACCGCGAACATGGCAATGCGCAAGCGAGGTGCGTGGTTAGCCTGGTTGCACGCCCTGCGTCCCCATGCATGGCCAAGGAGGTCACGATGTTCGAACGGTTCACAGACCGCGCTCGCCGCGTGGTGGTGCTTGCCCAAGAAGAGGCACGCATGCTCAACCACAACTACATCGGTACCGAGCACATCCTCCTCGGCCTCGTGCGCGAGGGTGAAGGTGTCGCTGCGAAGGCGCTTGAGGCGATGGATATCTCGCTCAACGGCGTCCGCGAGCAGGTGCAAGAGATCATCGGCGAGGGCTCTCACGCCCCCTCCGGTCACATTCCCTTCACCCCGCGCGCCAAGAAGGTTCTCGAGCTGTCGCTGCGCGAGGCGCTGCAGCTTGGACACAACTACATCGGCACCGAGCACATCCTGCTTGGCCTGATCCGCGAGGGCGAAGGCGTTGCAGCCCAGGTGCTCGGCAAGCTTGGCGCCGACCTCGGTGGCGTGCGCCAGCAGGTCATCCAGTTGCTCTCGGGCTACGAGGGCAAGGACACCCCGAACGCACAGGGCACCGCCCAGGGCGGGCCCCAAGAGGGCACGCCCGCGGGCTCGACCATCCTCGACCAGTTTGGCCGCAACTACACGCAGGCCGCGCGCGAGGGAAAGCTGGACCCTGTCATCGGCCGCGAGCTCATCATGGAGCGCGTCATGCAGGTCCTGTCGCGCCGCACCAAGAACAACCCTGTGCTGATCGGCGAGCCAGGCGTCGGCAAGACCGCCGTGGTCGAGGGCCTTGCCCAGGCGATTGTGCGCGGAGACGTGCCCGAGACGCTCAAGGACAAGCACCTCTACACGCTCGACCTTGGCTCGCTCGTCGCGGGTAGCCGCTACCGCGGTGACTTCGAGGAGCGCCTCAAGAAGGTGCTCAAGGAGATCCGCACTCGCGGCGACATCATCCTGTTCATCGACGAGATCCACACCCTGGTGGGTGCGGGTGCTGCCGAGGGCGCGATCGACGCCGCTTCAATCCTTAAGCCGATGCTGGCGCGAGGCGAGCTGCAGACCATCGGAGCCACAACGCTCGACGAGTACCGCAAGCACGTCGAGAAGGACCCAGCACTCGAGCGCCGCTTCCAGCCCATTCAGGTGCCGGAGCCGGAGCTCGGCCAGACCATCGAGATCCTCAAGGGCCTTCGCGACCGTTACGAGGCGTTCCACCGTGTCACCATCACGGACGGCGCGATCGTGGCCGCAGCGCAAATGGCCGACCGCTACATCAGCGACAGGTTCCTGCCTGACAAGGCGATCGACCTCATCGATGAGGCGGGCGCGCGACTGCGCATCCGCCGCATGACCAGCCCTCCCGAGTTGCGCGACCTTGACGAGAGAATCGCCAACGTGCGCCGCGATAAGGAGGGAGCTATCGACGAGCAGGACTTCGAGAAGGCAGCCTCGCTTCGCGACGACGAGCGCAAGCTCACCGAGGAACGCTCCAAGAAGGAGCAGGCCTGGAAGTCCGGCGACCTCGACGTGGCCGCAGTTGTCGACGAGGACCTGATCGCCGAGGTACTGGCGATGTCTACCGGCGTGCCGGTAGCTCGCGTCAGCTCCGACGAGTCCGCTCGCTTGCTGTCGATGGAATCCGAGCTGCACAAGCGCATCGTGGGCCAGGAGGCGGCCATCAAGGTGCTGTCTCAGGCGATCCGCCGCACGCGTGCAGGGCTTAAGGACCCCAAGCGTCCGGGTGGCTCGTTCATCTTCGCTGGCCCCACGGGAGTCGGCAAGACCGAGCTGGCCAAGGCGCTTGCAGAGTTCCTGTTTGGCGACGAGGACGCGCTCATCAGTCTCGACATGTCCGAGTACGGCGAGAGGCACACCGTGGCACGCCTGTTCGGTGCGCCTCCAGGCTACGTCGGCTTCGAAGAGGGCGGCCAGCTCACCGAGAAGGTGCGCCGCAAGCCGTTCTCCGTTGTCCTGTTCGACGAGGTCGAGAAGGCCCACCCCGACATCTTCAACTCGCTTCTCCAGATCCTGGAAGACGGCAAGTTGACTGATGCTCAGGGCCGCGAGATCAACTTCAAGAACACGGTCATCATCATGACCACCAACCTGGGCGCCGACGCGATTTCCAAGCGTCAGGCGACGGGCTTCTCGATGATTACCGAGGGAAGCCAGTCGTACGACGAGATGGTCAAGCTGGTGAACACCAAGCTCAAGGAACACTTCAAGCCCGAGTTTCTCAACCGCGTCGACAACGTGGTGGTGTTCCCGCAACTCACCCAGGACGAGATCATCCAGATCGTGGACCTCATGCTGGCCCGCCTGGACCTGCGCATGAAGGACAAGGACATGGGCATCGAGCTCACCGACGCGGCCAAGC